>JABDIP010000431.1 GCA_013003675.1 Inquilinus sp. | reverse complement strand
AGATTGTCGAGGAGGAATAGGCGGCCAAATCACCCGGCCAAGCGAGCACAAAGCGGCGAAGGCGGCGGGCTTTCCCTCGAGGCCCGCCGCCCCCCGACCGCGCCTTACTTGCCCAGCAGCACCGCCTTGGCCTCGTTCAGCTTGGCGGCCAGATAGTCGGAGCCGCCATGGTCGGGGTGCAGGTTCTTCATCAGCCGGCGATCGGCGGCGACGATCGCCTCCGCGACAGGCCCGCCATCACGGGTGTCGAAGTCGAATACGTCGTTCCCTCGGCGCCGACGTGACGTACCTCTGCCCATGGTGATCCCGAAGCTTGCTTCGAATCCGGGGACGATTCGTCGATGCCGATTCTAGCCGCAAGGTCACACTTCCGGCGGGCCAAGGCGAATCTTGATGCATGTCAATGTTCGACGCCGGGGATCGCCTAAACTTATGGTTAATCATTAGAAGTGAAAGGTTTTCTTCGAACCCGCAGCAGGTGCGTGCGGTTTCAGCAGCTCTTGGGGGGAGCGAGCCATGGACGAGCACATCGAACAATCGACGCAGGCATCAGAGCGCGACCAAGTGACGGCCGCAACACGCAGGACATTTCTGAAGGCGGTTGCCGGCGCGGGCGCTGCGATCTCGGTGAGCACTAGGTTCGCCTGGGCTAACGGTGAGATTGGTTTCTGGTCAAAGGACCTGACCAACGAGCAGTTGATCGGTATGCACAGGACGATCCAGCGCATTCGCTGGTTCGAGCGTACATGCGTCGACAAGATGCTCACCGAGCCCGGCTATCGCGGCTACAACCACTTCTATGTCGGCCAGGAGGCGGTCGCGACCGGCGTATGCGCTGCCCTGCGCAACACCGGCGGCATCATGGGAGCCGATCTGGTCTACAGCACGCACCGCCCGTCCGGCCACGCGATTGCGAAAGGCGTCGACGCCAGAATGATGGCCGCGGAGTATGACTTCCGGGCCACCGGCCTGAACAAAGGCTATGCGGGCGAAATGCATATCGCCGACAAGTCGGTCGGTTTTATTGGCGCCGACGGCATGATCGGCCCGGGCCCGGTGATTGCCACGGGTTCCGCCTTCGCTATTCGTGCCCGCGGGAGCGACCAGGTTGTCGTCAACTTCGGCGGCGATGGAACCTACGCCACACCGCACTTCCACAGCACGCTCAACAACGCGGCGCTCCTGAAGCTCCCGTTCATCTACGTGTTGGAAAACAACCTTTACCACCAGTACGCGCACTATTCGTACTCGTGCCCGTTAAAGGATATTGCTGCCGCGGCCAGAACTTACGGAATTCCGGGTGTGGTCGTAGACGGTCAGGACGTGTTCCAGGTTTACAACGCCGCCAAGGACGCGGTGGACCGGGCACGCGCCGGCGAAGGGCCGACGCTGATCGAGGCCAAGACCTACCGCTACTACAACCATTGGGGCGGGCCCGGCGCCAAACCGGGCGAACTAGGCGCGTTCGGCTACGATCCGCTGGCCATCACCTCATTCCGCCCCGAGCGTGAGGTGCGCGCCTGGATGGCCCGAGACCCGGTCGACATCAGCCGCGACGCCCTCATCAGCTGGGGCGTGTTGGATCGTGAGAACGCAGACGAGATCGAAGGTGCTGCCAAGCAGGAGATGATCGAGGCCTTTGCATGGGCCGACGAACAGCCGCTCTGCGACCCCGAGGACGGCTTGGCGAATGTCTTCGTCGAGGGGACCGTCGCTTCTCGCCAGTTCGGCTGAGCCGAACCAAGGCGACCGGAGCGAACGCAACGACCCTCTGACTGATCCGGAATTGGGAGACCTACGATGGCACGCAAGAGCTTCATGTACTCGGTCCTCGAGGCCGTCCAGCACGAGATGCAGCAAGACGACAACATGATCTGGATCTTCGAGTTGACGCCTCCGGTGGCGTCGACCCCGGGAAGGCCCGTGATCAACCTGGAACGCGAGTTCGGCCGCATGCGGGTGGTCAACACCGGCATCGACGAGAACTGGATGGCCGGCTGCGTCCTCGGCGCGGGCCTCGCCGGCTCGAAGGCCGCGACATACATCCCCTATCAGGGCAACTGCATGTGTTTCCAGATGCTGCAGAACCATGCCGGCAAGCTCCGCCACATGACCGGCGGCGAGGCCGCCATGCCGGTCGTGTTCGTCCTGGAGATGACCGGCCAAACGCCGGGGTTCGCCGGGCAGCATTCGGACTACGAGATCGACACCTACTATGCGCACATCCCCGGGCTGAAGACGGTGATCCCGTCGAACCCGACGGATGCCAAGGGCATGATGGCGTCGGCGCTGCAGGACCCGGACCCGGTTGTCTTCCTCTATGCCGCGGGGCTGCGCGACCTGATCGAGGAGGTTCCCGACGAGCCGTTCACGACGCCGCTCGACAAGGCCGCCATCCGCTCGGAAGGCAGCGACATCACGATCGTCGGCTCGGGCGGCGGCATGCCCGAGGTCCTCAAGGCGACGGAACGCCTGCAGGCCGAGGGCATGAGCGTCGAGACCATCGACCTGCGCAGCCTGAAGCCGATCGACACCGAGACGCTGGTGAACTCGGTGCAGAAGACCAGGCGGCTGCTCACCGTCGACCAGTCGTACTACACCCTTTGCCCGGGTGCGGAGGTGATCGCCCGGGTGGCGGAGAACGTCGACGGCGCCCGCTACAAGCGCGTGGCGTTCCCCGACGCGCCGCCGCCGGCCGCGCCGGAGATGTTCCTGTGGATGCGTCCGAACGCCGACCACGTCGTCGGTGCCGCGAAGGCGCTGGTCGGCTGAGCGAAAGCCGGCGGTCGGGGCCATGCCGGGGGCGGGTGCGAAGCCGCCCCCGACGTTGGCTGTCGCCGCGAAATCGAGGCACGCGCAGAGAAAGCAGGCGATGGAATCGCATGAGCAAGAGGCCGCGGTTTGCTCGAACTGCGGAAGCCCGAAGCTGGAATGGGCGCGCGTGCGCTCCGCCTTCTGGCATCAGGACACGCTGGTCGTCGTCGAGGACATTCCGGCTCTCGTCTGCGACAAGTGCCAGGAACGGCACTACGACGACCAGACGGTCGTGGCCCTCGACCTGATGCGCGGCGAAGGCTTCCCGGCCGAAGGAGCGACAGGGGAGCTGCGAGTCCCCGTGTTCGCCTTCGGCCACCGGGCTCGGCCCAAGGTGGAGTCATGACGGCGAGGCTGCGGTTGATCTGCCTGTTCCTGACCGGCGGCGCGGCGCTAGCCGCCGGACTGACGGCGGCGTTGGCGCAAGAGGATTTCGGCTTTATGCCGAAGGGTGGCAAGACGCTGCTCCTAGAGGTCTTGGGCAGCCCGCCTGACCCGAACCAGATGCGCGAGATCGCCCAAGCGCGCCGCGGCGAGGAAGAGTGGCAACAGGTGTTGTCCGATCGGACCGAGGCGTTCAGCGATCGGGAAAGGCTCACTCTAGCGGCCTATCTCGCCGTCAACGTGCCGCTGCCCGAGGGCCTGCTGGCGGAGGCCGAGAAGCTCGATGAACTGGCGGCGGCCCTGCCGCGCGATGGACGCGAGCTCGCCTGGTTCGAGTGCCAGTTCTGCCACTCTCTGTTCACCAGCCACCTGACCCAGGATCGCGGCGTGCAGGCATGGTTGAACATGTTCCAATCGCCGTTTCATCGCGAGCTGAAGATGAACGAGCAGGAGCGGGAGGAATTCTCCCGCTATTCGGCGGTCAACATGCCCATGAAGATCGAGGACGTGCCGCCCGACCTGCGCTTCTGATCGGGCACCTGGCTGCCAACTCCGGGCCGGCGGCCGTCACGGAGACTGCAACGGAAGGATGGGAACCATGCGCATCAATCGCGTTTCCGCGCTCGCCGCGATCGTCATGGTCGGGGCGGCACTGGTCGCGCCAGTTCGGGCGCAGTTTGATCCTATCTTCGATTTCATCCCGCTGGGAGGGCGCTCGCTGCTTACCCAGGTCCTCGAGAGCGAGCCGCCTGCGGAGGAGGCACACGCCATCTTGACGGGAGAGCGAACTGCCGAACGGTGGATCGACTATATGAAGGGCCGCAGCGCGGCGGTTCCCGGCCTGCAGCAGCTCGGCGACTACGAGCTCGCCACCCTGGCAGACTACTTGTCCTTCAACATGCCGCTACCCGCCAACAAGCTGCCGGGGGACCCGGCCGGGGCCGACTGGAGCGAAATCCTGCCGCTGGACGGACGCGATCTGGCCCTCGAATTCTGCCAGTCCTGTCACATCATCACGGTCGTGGTGACCCAGGACCGCCGCAAGGAACACTGGCTGGGCACCATGAACAAGCCGAGCCACGTCGAAATCAAACTGACGTCAGAGGAGCGCGAGGCGCTTGCCAGTTATCTCGTCCTGAACGCGTCCATTCCGATCGACGACGTGCCGGAGGATCTGCGGGCAGGGGGAGCGTCATACTGAACGTCGGGCACGGCGCCTAGGGCGCGAGAAGGTGGGGCGACGCGAGAGATCGCCGCGCCGATCCTCGCGCCGGCCAAGATTGCTGCGGGAGCGGACGACCGGGCGCTGAGGACAGGAGCCCATGCTTTTCAACTCGCTCGCCTTCTTCCTGTTCCTCCCGCTGGCGCTCGCGCTCTTCTCGGTGTTGCCGAAGCGGCAGCGCTGGGGATGGCTGCTGCTGGCGAGCTACGTCTTCTACGGCAGTTTCGGCGCCATCAATCTCGTTTATCTCGGAGCGGTGACCGTCGTCGTCTACGCCTGCGGATGTGGGATGGAAGGGTCCCGCGCGGCGCCGATGCGACGCGTCTTTCTGATCGCCGGGCTGGTGGCGGTGCTCGGCTCGCTGGTCGCCTTCAAATACTACGACTTCGTGGCCGAGGAACTCGAAGGGGTCCTGGCGGCTGTTGGCGGTCCCGAGCCTGCGCCCTGGCTGCCGAGGCTCGGGCTCGTCACGCCGGTGGGCTATTCCTTCTATGCGTTCATGGCGGCGAGCTATCTCATCGACGTCTATCTCGGCAGGCTGGCGGCGGAGCCGCAGCCCGGCCGCCTGGCGCTCAACCTCGCCTTCTTTCCCAAGATCCTGGCCGGACCGATCGAGCGCTCAACCACGCTCCTGCCGCAGCTGCGCGGTCGCTTGGCCGTGCAACCCGAGCAAATCGTCCTCGGCCTGCAGCTGATCGTCTGGGGGCTGTTCAAAAAGGTCGTCATCGCCGACAACCTGGCGCCGCTGGTCGACCGCACCTTCAAGATCGCTGCGTTCGCCACGCCGATGGACCTGCTGGTCAGCGTCTACTTCTTCGCCTTCCAGATTTACTGCGATTTCTCCGGCTACACCGACATCGCTATCGGCGTTGCACTGCTGTTCGGCATCCAGCTGATGGAGAATTTCCGCCGCCCGTACCTTTCCCGCAGCACCGCCGAGTTCTGGGGCGACCGGTGGCACATCTCGCTCGGTCACTGGTTTCGGGACTATCTCTACATTCCGCTCGGCGGCAGCCGCGTCGGTTCCGGCCGCCGCTATGCCAACATCATGCTGGTGTTCGTGGTCAGCGGCCTCTGGCATGCCGGCCTCGGCTATGGGGTGGGGTGGACGTTCCTGATCTGGGGTGCGCTGAACGGCTTCTATCAGTGGGTCAGCCTTGCGACCCGGTCCTTCTGGCGCGGTCTCGGCGTGCGCATGCCGCAACTCGCTGCGAGCATGCCGGTTCGGGCTCTCCGCGTCCTGCTGACCTTCCACCTGATCGCGGCGAGCTGGATCTTCTTCCGGGCGACAAGCGTCGACGACGCCCTCGTCATCTTCCGAAAGATCGCCACCGCGATCCCGGCGATACCGGGCCTGATCACCCGCTATCCATTTACCGCGGAGCACTACACGGGCTTCGGCCTGATCGTATTCTTGATGGCGATCGAGATCCTCGACGAGCGGCGTTCGATCTGGAAGCGGCTCGCAGTCGCCCCGCTCGTGCTCCGCTGGGGCATCTACTATGCCGGCATTCTCGCGTTGCTGCTGCTCGGCCGCTGGCAGGCACGCGAGTTCATCTACATGCAGTTCTGAGGGACGGAATGCAGGCCAGAGCCTCGGCAGAGAACAGTGACCAACGGATGGTGTCCCGCACCCTATGGCGCTCGGCCCTGCTGTTCGTCGCAATCGGTCTGGCGCTTTATGCCGCGGTCTATGTCGCGTGCGAGCGGCTGCTTCACCGCACCGGAAAGAGCAATCCCATCTACAAGATCGAGACCGCCGAGTCCGTCACCTATGATTGGGTGATCCTCGGCGCCTCGCACGCCATGACGCTCGACTTCGCCGATTTCAACGGCTGGATGGAGCGCGAAAGCGGCCGGCGCATCCTCAATCTCGCATCGCCCGGCACCGGGTCGCTCTACAACCGTTTCGTGCTCGAGCACTTCCTACGCAAGCACCAGAGTCGGGGCCTCATCTACGTGCTCGATTCCTTCGGCTTCTACTCGCAGACGTGGAACGAGGAGCGGTTCGCCGACGCCAAGCTCCTGCGCCGCACGCCCTTCGTGCCGGACGTCGCGTGGAGCTTGACGAGCTATGGCATCGAGCAC
>JABDIP010000421.1 GCA_013003675.1 Inquilinus sp. | reverse complement strand
GCCCGGATCCCGCGAAGAGGTTGGGCGGAAAGCTCGGTGGCGGGCGGATCGCGGTCGGTCATGGCGCTTCGGAGGGGGCCGATGCGGTGCCGGCCGGTTTCGGAACCGCGCGGGGGGCGACGTCCAGGGTGCCGCCGCGCCGGGTCTCGCGATGCAGGATATAGAGGCCGCTGGCGACGACGATGGCGCAGCCGATCCAGACGTAGCGATCGGGCAGGTCGCCCCAGAAGGCGAAGCCGAGCACCACCGCCCAGATCATCGCCGTGTACTCGAACGGCGCCAGGATGGCGACCGGCGTCGAGCGGAACGCCGCCGTCATGGCGATGGCGCCGGTGCCGCCGATCAGGCCGATCGCCGCCAGCAGCAGGAAGTCGACCAACCCCGGCAGGACGAAGCCGAACGGCAGCAGCAGGGCGCTCGCCGCCACCGCCACTAGGCCGGAATGGAAGACGATGGCGGCGTTGGTCTCGGTCCGCGCCAGGCGTCGGATCAGCACGACGCTGACCGCGAAGCAGATGGTGCCGACCAGCGCCGCCGCCGCGCCCGCCTGCAGCAGCCCGTCGAGCCCGGCCGACCCCGGCCGCAGCATGACGACGACGCCGCCAAAGCCGACCGCCACCGCCGCCCAGCGCCGCGGCCCCACGCTCTCGCGCAGCAGCGGCACCGACAGCGCGGTGATGAACAGGGGCGAGGCGAAGGCGATGGCATAGGCGTCGGCCAGCGGCATGACGCTGAAGGCATGGAAGAACGCCAAGGCCGCGCACACGCCGATCAGCCCGCGCGCCAGATGCGCGCCCCAGCGCCGCGTCGCCAGCGCCGCCAGCCCGCCGGACCGGGCGACCACGAAGACCAGCGGCGCCAAGCCGAACAGGCTGCGAAAGAAGACGATCTGCACCGTCGGATAGCCGGCCGACATCCACTTGATCATCGCGTCCATCACCGACAGCAGGACGATCGCGAAGCAATACAGCCCGATACCCCGGGCGACGATGCGGCCGTCGGGGGCGCTGGGCGCGGGCGTGTGCGCGGCGGACGGCATCGGCGTCGGTCCGGTCGGCGACGGCCATAGGCGGGCGGCTCGCCGGGACCGGCGGCGCCCGGCCCCCGGCGCGCGGCGGGCGACGCGGGGTCTCGGCGGTCGGGGTTGCTCAAGGGCGCCGGGCGCGGGCACCCGCCCCGACCCCGACACCCTGGCACCGGCGGGGGCACGGCGCAAGGCGGGCCTTAGCCTCGCGTTAGCGATTTCGCACCAGCATGAAGATCACCAAAGACCGGGTATTGAACGTCGTTCATTTATTTGCTAAGTATGAACAACGTTCACTAAATCGCAGGAACGCCCCGATGACCGAAACGCCGCTGCTTCGCTCCCGCCGGTTCCTGCCGCTGTTCGCCGCCCAGTGGTTCGGGGCGTTTGCCGACAACGCGCTGAAGAGCGCGTTCGGGTTCCTGATCGTCTATGGCGGGGTCGGGCTGCTCGGGCTGCCGGGCGAGTTGGCGGTCACCGTCGGCGGGGCGGTGTTCGTGCTGCCGTTCCTGTTGTGCTCGGGCCTCGCCGGGCGGCTGTCGGATGCGGTCGACAAGGCGGCGGTGGTGCGCTGGACGCGGATCGCCGAGATCGGCCTGGCCCTGCTGGCCGGCGCCTCGCTGCTGCTGCAATCCGGCGAACTGGCGCTCGGCACCATCTTCCTCTATGGCGTCCAGTCGGCGGTGTTCGGGCCGGCGAAATACGCCATCCTGCCGCAGCACCTGCCCGAGCACCGGCTGGTGACCGCCAATGCCTGGATCGAGGCGTCGACCTTCGTCGCCATCCTGGTCGGCATGCTGTTCGGCGGCCTCGCCGCCGGTTTCGGCGGCACCTCGGTGCTGGCGGCCGGGCTGGCGGTCGCCGCCCTGGCCGGCGTCGCCGCCTCGCGCTTCGTGCCGGCCGCCCCGCCGGAGCCGGGTGCTGTGCCGTTCCGCTTCGCCCCCGTCACCGCCACCATCGACGCCATCCGCGCGGTGCGCCGGCGCCGCGACGTGTTCCTGTCGGTGCTCGGCATCTCCTGGTTCTGGGCGGTCGGCCTGGTCGTCATCTCGATCTTCCCGGAAGTGGCGAAGACCGTGCTCGGCGTCAATCAGGTGGTCGCCAATGTGCTGGTCGGCGCCTTCGTGGTCGGCATCGCGCTCGGCTCGGCGCTCGCCAGCCGGCTGCTGCACGGCGACGTGTCGCCGCGCTTCGCGCCGTTGGCGGCGCTCGGCATGGCGCTCGCCCTGCTCGACCTCAGTGCCGCCGCCGGCAGCATCGCCGGGGCCGGGAATGGCGGCGCCCAGGCGCTGTCGGCCTTCCTGGCGTCGGAGGGCGGCATCCGCGTGCTGCTCGACCTGGTGCTGATCGCCGCCTTCGGCGGGCTGTTCACCGTGCCGCTCTACGCCATCCTGCAGGCCCACGCGCCAGTCGAGGCGCGTTCCTCGGCGATCGCCGGCAACAACGTCATCAACGCGCTGGTGATGACCGCCTGTTCCGCCGCCGCCGCGGTGCTGCTCTACGCCGGCCTCTCGGTGCTGGCGGTGATCGCCGTGCTCGGAATCGGCAATCTGATCGTCGCCGCCTATACGGTGCGGCTGATCCCCGACCAGGTGGTCAAGAGCCTCGGCCGCACCCTGCTGCGCCTGCTGCACCGGGCGCGGGTGACCGATGCCGAGCATTACGGCGACGGCGCCAGCCCGGCGGTGGTGGTCGCCAACCACACCTCCTTCCTCGACGCCCTGCTGCTCGGCTGCTTCCTGCCGGGCCGGCCGGTCTTCGCCATCAACACCCATATCGCCCGCAAATGGTGGGTGAAGCCGGCCTTCCTGTTCTTCGAGTTGTTGCCGGTCGACCCGACCAGCCCGTTCGCCGTGCGCACCATGGTGAAGCGGGTGCAGGAGGGGCGCCGGCTGGTGATCTTCCCGGAGGGGCGGATCACCGTCACCGGCGCGCTGATGAAGGTCTATGACGGCCCGGCGATGATCGCCGCCCTGGCCGGCGTGCCGGTGATCCCGGTGCGCATCGACGGGGCGCAGTACTCGATCTTCTCGCGCCTGGGCGGCAAGGTCCGCCGCCGGCTGTTCCCGCGCATCGCGCTGACCGTGCTGCCGCCGCGCCGGGTCGCCGTGCCCGACGGGCTGATCGGCCGCTCCCGCCGCGCCTTCGCCGGCGCCCGGCTGCAGGAGATCATGACCGAGATGGTCTATCGCACCAGCCCGGTCGACCGGCCGCTGTTCCGCGCCCTGATCGACAGCGCCCGGCTGCACGGCCGAACCAGGGTGCTGGAGGATATCGAGCGCGACCCGGCCGGCTATCGCCGGGTGCTGACCGGCGCCTTCGCCCTGGGCCGGGCGCTGGGCAGGCGCGGGCGGCCGGGCGAGCGGGTCGGCGTGCTGCTGCCCAACGCTGTCGGCTCGGTGATCGTCTTCTTCGCCCTGCACGCGGTCGGCCGGGTGCCGGCGATGCTCAACTTCACCGCCGGCGCCGCCAACATGGCGGCGGCGATCAAGGCCGCCGGCATCGAGCGGGTGCTGACCTCGCGCCGCTTCGTCGAGGCGGCCCGGCTGACCGCCGTCGTCGAGGCGCTCGGCGACAGCGCCGACATCGTCCATCTGGAGGATCTGCGCGGCCGCATCGGCGTCTTCGGCCGGCTTTACGGCCTGATCGCCGGCCGGCTGCCGGGGCTGTTCTGGCGGCTGGGCGCCGGCCGGCGGGCGACGGCGGAGGACGAGGCGGTGGTGCTGTTCACCTCCGGCTCGGAGGGCACGCCCAAGGGGGTGTCGCTCAGCCACCGCAACATCCAGGCGAACCGCTACCAGATCAGCGCCCAGGTCGATTTCACCGGCGAGGACGTGGTGCTGAACGCCCTGCCGCTGTTCCACTCCTTCGGGCTGACCGCCGGGCTGCTGCTGCCGATGCTGGCCGGGGTGAAGGTATTCCTCTACCCCTCGCCGCTGCACTACCGCATCGTGCCCGAGATCGCCTACGACACCAACGCCACCATCCTGTTCGGCACCGATACTTTCCTGGCCGGCTATGCCCGGATGGCGCACGCCTACGATTTCTACAGCCTGCGCTACGCCTTCGCCGGGGCGGAGAAGGTGCGGGCCGAAACCCGGCGCACCTGGGCGGAGAAGTTCGGCGTGCGCATCCTCGAGGGCTATGGCTGCACCGAAACGGCGCCGGTGCTGGCGATCAACAGCCCGATCCGCAACCGGCCGGGCACCGTCGGCCGGCTGCTGCCCGGCATCGAGGCGCGGCTGGAGCCGGTGCCCGGCGTGGCCGAGGGCGGCCGCCTGTTCGTACGCGGCCCCAACGTCATGCGCGGCTATCTGCGGGTCGAGAACCCCGGCGTGCTGGAACCGCCGGCGGAGGGCTGGCACGACACCGGCGACGTGGTCGCCATCGACACCGACGGTTTCGTCAGCATCCTCGGCCGGGCCAAGCGCTTCGCCAAGGTGGCCGGCGAGATGGTGTCGCTGGCGGCGGTCGAGGCGCTGGCCTCCGACCTCTGGCCCGACGGGCTCTACGCGGCCATCGCCCTGCCGCACGACCGCAAGGGCGAGCAGGTGGTCCTGGTCACCGACCGCGAGGGCGCCGCCCTGGCCGATCTGTCGCGCCACGCCAGGGCCAAGGGGGCGGCGGAGATCATGGTGCCGCGCCGGCTGGTGATCGCCGCCCGCATGCCGTTGCTCGGCACCGGCAAGATCGACCACAACGCCGCCCGCGTCCTGGCCCTCGGGGAGAGCGCGGGACCGGCGGCGCCGGACGATACCGCCCGGCAATCGGCGGCGAAAAAGCCCGACGCCAGGAAGGCGCCGCGCAAGGTCAGCCCGCGGTCGCCCGGCCGTCGTAGTGGTAAGCCAGCAACCGCGGCCCCTTGAGCAGATAGCCGGTCTCCAGTTCGGCGATCGCCAGCCCGGCCTGGCGCACCAGCGCGTCGATCGGCCGGTTCAGATGGCAGCCGCCGGAGAACCGGCCCCAGACCGGGTTCAGCCGGTCCTGCCAGCGCGCCACCGCCGGCTCGGCCGCCGCGCCATGCTCGATGAACAGGAAGCTGCCGGCCGGCTTCAGCACCCGGCGGATCTCGGTCAGCGCCGCGTTCACGTCGGGGATCGAGCACAGGGTCCAGGTCGACACCACGGTGTCGAAGCTGGCGGTGTCGAAAGGCAGCGCCTCGGCGCTGTGCTCGACCAGTTCCACCGCCGGCGCCACCCGCTCCGCCGCCCGCCGTGCCATCGCCAGCAGCTTGGCCGAGGGATCGACGCCGACCACCGCCTCGACGCCCGGATCATAGAAAGGCAGGTTGAGGCCGGAGCCGATGCCGATCTCCAGCACCCGCCCGCGCGCGTTCGGCACGATCCCCTGCCGGCGCTCGGCCACCCTGCGGTTGCGCATCGACAGATCGATCAGATGCGGCAGGATGCGGTCGTCATAGAAGCCCATGGTTCGCCTGTCTCCTAACCGGCAGGTGGGGTGCGGTAATTCCGAAGGCGGGATCACCCCCTCACCCTCCCAC
>JABDIP010000388.1 GCA_013003675.1 Inquilinus sp. | reverse complement strand
CTTCTTGGCCTTCCGCTGCTCACATGGTTGCTGGGCGGCGCGCCGACCGAAATGGACGTACCGGCGCTGCGCGGCTTCAATTTCCGCGGCGGATTGACCATGAGCCCGGAGTTCTCCGCGGTGCTGTTCGGACTGACGCTGTACACCGCGTCGTTCATCGCCGAGATCGTTCGCGGCGGCATTCTCGCGGTGCCGCACGGCCAGACCGAGGCCGCCAACGCCCTTGGGCTGCGGCCAAGGCGCACCTTGCGCCTGGTGGTCCTGCCGCAGGCGCTGCGGATCATCATTCCGCCGACCACCAGCCAATACCTGAACCTGACCAAGAACAGTTCGCTGGCGGTGGCGGTCGGCTACCCGGATCTGGTGTCGATCGGCAACACGACGCTGAACCAGACCGGCCAGGCCATCGAGGCGATCACCATTTTCATGGCCGTCTATCTGTTTCTCAGCCTGTCGATCTCGATGTTCATGAATTGGTACAACAAGAAGATCGCGTTGGTGGAGCGCTGAGACCATGGCACAAGACATCGATCGCGCTGCCGCCGTCGAAACCGGACCGCCCGTCCTGTCGCATGGCGCCCTCGGTTGGCTAAGGGCCAACCTGTTCAACAGCATCCCCAATGCGATCATCACGGTCGTACTGGTCGTTGTGCTGTCCCAGGTGCTTTTCGCGCTGTTCAACTGGCTGTTCCTGGAGGCCGTCTGGGGCGTGCGTGATCCCGACACCGGGATCCTGACGGCGGATGCCTGCCGAGCGGCGTCGGGCGCCTGCTATGCCTTCATTCGCGAGAAATACCGGCTGATCCTTTTCGGTACCTTCCCGTTCGCCGAGCAGTGGCGGCCGATGGTGGCGGTGATCGTGTTCATCTCGCTGCTGCTGCTCAGCTGCAACCGCGACGCCTGGCGGCCCTGGTACCGCATGGCGATGGCCTGGGTGGCGGCGCCGACCCTCATCCTGCACTTGATGTATGGCGGCGGACTGACCCTTGGGCAGATCGCCCTACCGCTGCTTCTGATCGTTGGAATCGCCAGCGCGGTGCCTGGCTTCCGCCGCTTCTGGCCGGTTCTCTTGGCGGCCTGGGGTGTGCTTGGCTTGTTTGTCGTGCTGCCGATCCTGCTCGACATCGTCGGCCTGGTGCTCGGGATCGTTTCGGACACGCTGTCCGGGGCGATGTATGCGCTTGCCGACCTGCTGCGGTGGCCGCTCGCCGCGACCGTGGTTCCGCCATGGATCTCCTTCGTTCCAAACACCAACTGGGGCGGCTTGCCGCTGACTCTCGGCCTCTCGGTGATTGGCCTGGTGGTCGCTTTTCCGCTTTCGCTCCTCCTGGCGTTGGGCCGGCGGTCGGACATGCCGGCGGTGAAGACGATCTGCGTCGGCTTCATCGAGATCATCCGCGGCGTGCCGCTGATCACCGTCCTGTTCATGGCCTCGGTGATGTTCCCGCTGTTCCTGCCGACCGGGATCACCATCGACAAGTTGCTGCGCGCCCAGGTGGCGATGATCATCTTCTCCGCGGCCTATCTGGCGGAGGTGGTGCGCGGCGGGCTGCAGGCGATCCCGACCGGTCAGTTCGAGGCGGCGGACAGCCTCGGCCTCGGCTATTGGCAGAAGATGCGGCTGATCATCCTGCCGCAGGCGCTCAAGATCTCGATCCCGCCGATGGTCAACACCTTTATCGGCTTCTTCAAGGACACCTCGCTGGTCATCATCATCGGCCTGTTCGATCTGCTCGGAACCGCCAAGGCGGCGCTGACCGATCCGGCCTGGCGCGGTTTCTACAAGGAAGCCTACCTGTTCGTCGCGCTGCTCTATTTCAGCTTCTGCTTCTTCATGTCACGCTATTCGCAGTACCTGGAAAAGAAGCTGAACACCGGCCACCGCCGGTAGAAAAGACAAGGAAACCGTCATGACCAATACCGCCGTCGCCGCCGAGACCGAGGGGCCGATCGTCAACCTGCAGAGCGTGCACAAATGGTACGGCGAGTTCCATGTCCTGCGCGACATCAACCTCGCCGTCGACAAGGGCGAGGTGCTGGTGATCTGCGGGCCGTCGGGCTCCGGCAAATCGACCATGATCCGCTGCATCAACCGGCTCGAGGAGTATCAGAAGGGGCTGATCACCGTCGACGGCATCGCGCTGAACAACGACGTCAAGAACATCGACGCGATCCGCCGCGAGGTCGGCATGGTCTTCCAGAGCTTCAACCTGTTCCCGCATCTGACGGTGCTGCAGAACCTGACCCTGGCGCCGATCTGGGTGCGCAAGACGCCGAAGAAGGAGGCCGAGGAGTCGGCCATGTACTTCCTCGAGCGGGTCAAGATTCCCGAGCAGGCGGATAAATTTCCGGGCCAGCTCTCCGGCGGCCAGCAGCAGCGCGTGGCGATCGCCCGGTCCCTGTGCATGCGGCCGAAGATCATGCTGTTCGACGAGCCGACCTCGGCGCTCGATCCGGAGATGATCAAGGAGGTGCTCGACACCATGGTCGAGCTGGCGCGCGAGGGCATGACCATGCTCTGCGTCACCCACGAGATGGGCTTTGCCCGCACCGTCGCCCGCCGCGTCCTGTTCATGGACGGCGGCGAAATCATCGAGCAGAACGAGCCGGATGAGTTCTTCAAGAACCCGCAATCGGAACGGACCAAGCTGTTCCTCAGCCAGGTCCTGCACTAGGCGGTCGGCCCTTGGCCATCGGCCGGTGCGGCGCGGCGGTCGCGGGGATCAGGCCCAGGGCGCGCGGGTCGTCCCTGACCAGTTGTTCCTGGCCGGTCGGAACGAAGCCGATCCACTGATAGAGCACCACCGCCTTGGGGTGGTCGAGATCGCAGGTCTGCACGATCATCCGCTCGATCCCGTCATGGCCCCAGCCATGCTCGACCGCCGCCTGGAGCAGATAGCGGCCGAGACCCTGATCCATGAACTCCGGCACCAGGCCGAGATAGACCAGCTCGGTGGTCCGCTCGTCGCGCCGGTGCAGTTCGGCGAAACCGGCCGGCACGCCGTTCCGGTAAAGCACCAGAACGGTGGTCCGCGGGTCGTCGAGGATCGCCCGGATCGCGTCGTCGTCGAAGGCGCGCCGGTCGCCCCACAGCCAGGGCTCGCCGACCGTGTTGTAGAGATAGCGGTAGAAGGAGGTGGTCGGCCGCTCGGCATGCAGCAGGGCCAGGGCGCCGCCCGGCATCGGCACCGGCCGGTGCGCCGGCGGATGGGTCATCTCCAGATGGGTCACGGTGATCCGCAGCTTCGCGACCGGCTTGCGGCGCGGGGAGCGCGGTTTTCCGCGGGGTTTCGGCGGGTCGGCGGGCATCGTCACCGCGCCGGGCCGGTTTCGGCCGGCAGATCCGCCCGCAGGCCCCACTCACACCAGGATCCGTCGTAGATCGCCATCGTGTCGTCGCCCAGCCTGTGCTTTGCCAGGGCGAGGACACAGGCGGTGACGCCGCTGCCGCAGGTCGCCACCAGCGGCCGCCCGCTCTCGACGCCGGCGCTGTCGAACAGGGTCGCCAGCCGATGCTCCGGCCACATCCGGCCGGTCTCCGGGTCAAGCAGATCGCTGAAAGGCAGGTTCAGATTGCCCGGAATATGACCCGGCCGCCGGCCCGGCCAGGTCTCCTCGACGCTGCCGTTGAAGCGTCCGGCGGCGCGGGCGTCGATCACCTGCTCGGCGCCGCTTTGCAGATTTGCCGAAATATTGCCGAGCGAGCGGACCAGCGCCGGCCGGAATCCGGCCGCGAAGCGGGCCGGGGCCGGGG
>JABDIP010000404.1 GCA_013003675.1 Inquilinus sp. | reverse complement strand
CCCCCCGCCCCGGCGACATCGATGTTGACGAAATAGGTGCCCTGGCAGGGCAGCACGGCGAAACCGGCGGCCGCCAGGCCGGCCGCCAGCCGGTCGCGCTTGCCCTGCATCTCCGCCGCCAGCCCGGCGAAATAGCCATCGTCCTTGGCCAGGCCATAGGCGACCGCGCTCTGCAGGTTCGGCGGCGTGGTGAAGACCAGGAACTGGTGCGCCTTGGCGACCGGTGCCAGCAGGTCGGGCGCGGCGGTCACATAGCCGACCTTCCAGCCGGTCAGCGAGAAGGTCTTGCCGGCCGAGCCGATCTTCAGGCAGCGCTCGCGCATCCCCGGCAGCGTCATCAGCGGGATATGCGGCCGGCCGTCGAAGACGATGTGCTCATAGACCTCGTCGCACACCGCATAGGCGTCCGAGCCCTCGACGAATTCGGCGAGCAGCTCCAGCTCGGCCCGGTCGAACACCTTGGCGGCCGGGTTCAGCGGGTCGTTGAGCAGCACCAGCTTGGTCCGCGGCGAGAAGGCGCGCTCCAGATCGGCGCGGTCGAAGGACCAGGCCGGCGGCCTCAGCGTCACATAGCGCGGCACCCCGCCGGCCCGCCGCACGATCGGCGCATAGCTGTCGTAGAGCGGCTGGAACAGCACCACCTCGTCGCCCGGCTCGATCAGCCCGAACAGGCAGGCGGCCAACGCCTCGGTGGCGCCGGAGGTGACCAGCACCTCGCGCTCCGGATCGACCTCCAGATCGTAGAAGCGGCGGCCATGATCGGCGACCGCCCGGCGCAGCTCCGGCAGCCCAAGCATGGGCGGGTATTGGTTCCAGCCGGTCAGCAGCGCCTCGGCGGCGGTTTTCCGCACGTCTTCGGGGCCGTTGCCGTCGGGAAACCCTTGTCCGAGGTTTATGGCGTCGTGCTCGCGCGCCAGCCGGGACATGACCTCGAAAACGGTGGTGCCGACCCCGGCGAACACGGTGTTCTGCGGCTTCACGGCCGGTTTCTCCTCGAATTGCGCCTGGCGAAACCTCCCTTAGCCCTTGCCGGCGGCGGCGTCCAGCCGCCCCGGGCGATTTGGGACGATCCGGGTCAGAACGGCAAAGCCGATTGCCGCGGCTTCCCGGCGGCCGCTCCGCGCTCCAGCGCCAGCAGCGCGGCTTTCGTGTCCAGCCCGCCGCCGAAGCCGGTCAAACGGCCGGTGTTGCCGATCACCCGATGGCAGGGTACGACGATCGGCAGCGGGTTGGCGCCGTTCGCCGCCCCCACCGCGCGCGACGCCGCCGGCCGCCCGATCCGCCGCGCCAGCTCGCCATAGGAAATCGTCTCGCCATAGGGAATCCGCCGCAACTCGCGCCAAACCGCCATCTGGAACGGCGTTCCGCTCGGCGCCAGGGGCAGGTCGAAATCGTGCAAGGCGCCGGCGAAATAGGCCGCCAACTGGCGCACCGCCTCGCCGAACGGCGCCGCATCGGCCACCCAGCCCGGCTCGGCCGCCCGGGTCCGGCTGCCGGTCGGGAAGCTGATCAGGCGGATGCCGTCCTCGTCGCCGGCCAGCAGCAACCGCCCGATCGGGCTATCCATGTGGCTGTAATACAACGCCTTTCTCCTTCCGGCGCGGTGCCGACGCGGCGACCCCCGGCGGGGCCGGCCGGCCTGCCGCCCCGGCCCGCCACAGATACTGCGCCGCATAGGCGCGCCAGGGGCGCCAGGCCTCGGCGCGCGCCGCCAACGCCTTCGCATTCGCCGCCATGCCCAACGCCGCGGCGCTGCGGATCAGGCCCAGATCGGTGGCCGGGAAGGCGTCCGGCTCGTTCAGCGCCCGCATGGCGACGTATTGCGCAGTCCAGCCGCCGATGCCGGGCAGCGCGGTCAGCCGATCCTCCAGGGTCCCTGGATCGAGCGCCGCATCGAACGTCACGGCGCCGGAGCGCACTGCCCCGGCGAGCGCCCGGATGGTGCGGGCCCGCGCCTTGGGCAGGCCGATGGCGCCGACATCGGCCTCGGCCAGCGCCGCCGGGGTCGGGAACAGAATCGCCGGTCCGTCGGCCACCGGCAGCCGCTCGCCGAACGCCGCCGCCAGCCGTCCGGCCAGGGTCGAGGCGCCCTTGACGGTGACCTGCTGGCCGAGAATGGCGCGCACCGCCAGCTCGAACCCGTCCCAGGCGCCGGGCAGCCGCAATCCGGGATGCGCCGCCACGACCGGCGCCAGATCGGGGTCGCGGCCGAGATGGGCGGCGATGTCGTCCGGGTCCGCCGCCAGGTCGAAGAGCCGCCGGACCCGCTCGACGACGGCGAACAGGGACCGGGAATCCGGGAGCATCACCTGCAGCATCAGGGCGTTCTCGCCCGCAACCGGCCGGATGTGGATCTGCCCGGCCTGGCCATCGAGGGCGATGGTCCGGCGATATCCCTGGCGATCGACAGCCTCGACCCCGGGCGTCGCCCGCAAGGCGAAATAGTCGGCAAGGAAATGCCAGTCGAAGGGCGTCCGGTACGGCAGTCGCAGCACGAAATCGCCGCCGGCCTCGCCGGTCTTGCGCCGAACCGGCGCCCGCCGCAGCGCGCTCGGAGGGCAGCCATAGCTGCCCAGGAACGCGGCGTTGAACCGGCGGATGCTGCCGAAGCCGGAGGACAAGGCGATCTCGGCCAGCGGCAGTTCGGTCTCGTTGATCAGCTTCTTGGCGAACTGCAACCGGCGGGTGCCGGCGACGGCGCGCGGCGGCGCGCCCAGATGCCTGCGGAACAGGCGCGACAGGTGGCGGGCGCCGACGCCGAGCCGGCCGGCCAGCCGCTCCACCGTACCGTCGCCATCCAGCGCGCCTTCGCCAATCAGGCGCAGGCCGCGCGACACCGTCGCCGCGGTGCCGAACCAGGCCGGCGAGCCCGGCGCCGCCTCGGGCCGGCAGCGCAGGCAGGGACGGAATCCGGCCTCCGCCGCCGCGGCCGCCGTCGGGTAGAACCGCACA
Source organism: Inquilinus sp. (assembly GCA_013003675.1). Taxonomy (GTDB): domain Bacteria; phylum Pseudomonadota; class Alphaproteobacteria; order DSM-16000; family Inquilinaceae; genus JABDIP01. The sequence continues at coordinate 4,865 of JABDIP010000404.1, read as the reverse complement.
TTCTCCGCCTTGGGCGGCCGCACCGGACAGATCGGTCGGCAGTAGATGCCGGTCGTCTTGACGCCGATGAAGAACCGCCCGTCAAAGCGCGCATCCCGCGCCAGCCGCGCCCGTTCGCAGATCTCCGGATCGAGTTCCATCGCCCGCCATGCGTCCCGAGGTTTCAGGGAGTGGCAGGTTAACGCGGATCGTGGCCCGGGTCTGGTCGCTTTCGGACCAGGTTCATGATCGGGGCGTTCATCGCCACCAGGACACCAAGGCTCGAAGGAACAGCGAGACCTGGTTGGTTGCCGCGCCTCTGGTGGGGCGAGGAAACCGAACTTCGTGCCTTGGTGTCTTGGTGGTGATCCAATATCTACAATGGCCAGACGATCAGCAACATTGGTATCGCCACGGCGACGATCATCAGCTCCAGCGGCAACCCCATGCGCCAATAATCGCCGAAGCGATAGCCGCCGGGGCCCATGATCAGGGTGTTGTTCTGGTGCCCGATCGGCGTCAGGAAGGCGCAGGAGGCGCCGATCGCCACCGCCATCAGGAACGGATCGGCGTTGACTTCCATGCGCTCGGCGATGCCGGCGGCGATCGGCGCCATGACCACGGCGGTGGCGGCGTTGTTCATCACATCCGACAGGGTCATCGCCGCGACCAGCACCACGGTCAGGATCGCCCAGGCCGGCAGGTCGCCGGCAAGGCCGAGGATGCCGTCGGCGATCAGCGTCGTCGCCCCGGTCTGCTCCAGCGCGCCGCCGACCGGGATCATCGCCCCGAGCCGCACGATCACCGGCCAGTCGATGGCGTCGTAGACGTCGCGCGGGCTCAAGGCCTTCCCGAGGATCATCAGCAAGAGCGCCGCCAGCAGGGCGACCGGCACCGACAGCACGCCGGTGGCGGCCAGCGCGATCGCCCCGGCGAACAGCACCGGCGGCAGCCAAATGCTGCTGCCCGCCAGGCGCAAGCCGCGTTCCGCCAGCGGCAGGCAGCCGACATGCTGCAGGTTTTCGTGGATGGATTCGGCATCGCCCTGGACCAGCAGCACGTCGCCGGGGCGCAGCGGCACGCTCTGGATGCGCCGGCGCACCGGCTGTCCCTCACGGGCCACCGCCAGCAGGTCGATATCGTACAGGCGGTCGAGCCCGAAGCCGTTGGCCGACCAGCCGGCCAACCGGCCGCCGGGCATCACCACCGCCTCGACATGGACGATCTCCTCGGCCTCGAGTTGCTCCTTCAGGGCCTTGGGATCGACCAGCAGCTTCAGCTTGTCCTCCTCGGTCAGCTCCGGCAGGTCGCCGGGATCGACCTCCATCATCAGGATGTCGCCGGCGCGGATGTGGTGGCGGCGGCCGCGCGATATGGCGCCCTTGCCGCCCTTGATCAGGCCGAAGATGTGCGCCTCGGACTTCAGAGAGCGCTCGAAGGCGGCGACGGTCTGGCCGACCGCCGGCGACTCCCGCGGCACCTTCAGCTCGACCACGTAGTCGTTGACGTCGAACAACGGCTTGCCGCTGTCGCCGCCGCTCCGTTTCGGTAGCAGTCGCAGACCGACCGTCAGCAGGTAGGCGAGGCCGACCAGCACGATCGGCAGGCCGATCGGGGCGAAGGCGAACATGCCGAACGGCTCGCCGGTCAAGTCGCCGCGATAGCCGGCGACGATGATGTTGGGCGGCGTGCCGATCAGGGTGACCAGCCCGCCGAGGATCGAGCCGAAGGCAATCGGCATCAACAGGCGCGACGGCGGCTCGCCCCCCTCGCGGGCGACCTGCAGGGCGACCGGCATCATCAGGGCGAGCGCGCCGACATTGTTCATGAACATCGACAGCACCGCGGCGACGGCAACCAGCGCCATGCGGCGGGCGAACGGCGCCTTGAACGCCCCCATCAGCGCCCCGCCGACCAACTCGACCAGACCGGACTGGACGAAGGCGCGAGTGACCGCCAGCACCACCGCGACGACGACGATCGCCGGATGGCCGAAGCCGGCGAAGGCCTGGTCCATCGGCACCACCCCGGCGACAACGCAGGCGACCAGGGCGGCCACCGCCACCACGTCGAAGCGCCAGCGGCCCCAAACGAACAGCACCATCGCCGCCGCCAGAACGCTGAAGACGATAGTCTGGTCAAAGGTCATGGTCCGCTCCCGACTCGGCAGTGACCAATTCACCACCAAGGCACCAAGGCACCAAGGTTGTTTTTTTCGCCGCGCTTTGCGGCGCGGCAACCAAACCTCGTTTCGTTGCGCTTTGGTGTCTTGGTGCCTTGGTGGTGAATCAGTTCCCGCCCCTAGTTGCCGCCGCCGCCGCGACTGCGCTAGGCTTTGACCATCCGGTCAGGTTCCCAGCCGGGAGCCCGGCCGACGCGAAACGGCAAGGCCGGCCCGAACGGCCGGCAGGGGGAGTTCCGAGCCATGTCATTGCTGATCCGTGGCGGCACCGTCGTCAACCACGACCAGACCTATCGCGCCGACGTCTATTGCGAAGGCAACGTCATCAAGCATATCGGCAAGGATCTGGACGCCCCGAACGGCAAGACCCGCATCGTCGATGCCGGCGGCGCCTATGTCATGCCCGGCGGCATCGACCCGCACACTCATATGGAACTTCCCTTCATGGGCACCGTGGCGTCGGAGGATTTCTTCACCGGCACCGCGGCCGGCCTCGCCGGCGGCAACACCCTGATCATCGATTTCGTTATCCCGGGCCCGGAGCAGAGCCTGCTGGAGGCCTATCAGCAATGGCGCGGCTGGGCCGAAAAGGCGGCCGGCGACTATGCCTTCCACGTCGCCGTCACCTGGTGGTCGGACCAGGTGGAGGAGGAGATGGGCGTGCTGGCCCGCGAGCACGGGGTCAACAGCTTCAAGCACTTCATGGCCTACAAGGGCGCCATCATGGTCGAGGACGATGTCCTCATGAAGTCGTTCCGCCGCTGTCTGGAGCTGGGCGCGGTGCCGACCGTGCACGCCGAGAACGGCGAGGTCGTCTATCTGATGCAGAAGGCGCTGTTGGAGGCCGGCATCACCGGGCCGGAGGGCCACCCCCTCTCCCGTCCCGCCGCCGTCGAGGGCGAGGCCGCCAACCGCGCCATCCAGATCGCCGGCATGGTCGGCAGCCCGGTCTATATCGTCCACGTCTCGTGCAAGGACGCGCTCGACGCCATCGCCCGCGCCCGTGCCGCCGGCCAGCGCGTCTATGGCGAGGTTCTGGCCCAGCATCTGGTGGTCGACGATTCGGTTTATCGCAACAAGCAGTGGGAACAGGCCGCCGGCCATGTGATGAGCCCGCCGTTCCGCCCCAAGCACCACCAGGAGGCGCTGTGGGCCGGCCTGACCAACGGCATCGCCCAGACCACGGCGACCGACCATTGCTGCTTCTGCCTCGACCAGAAGGCGATGGGCCGCGAGGATTTCACCCGCATCCCCAACGGCACCGCCGGCATCGAGGACCGCATGTCGGTGCTGTGGTCGGAAGGGGTGCGCGCCGGCCGCCTGACACCGCAGGAATTCGTGGCGATCACCAGCGCCAACTGCGCGCAGATCTTCAACATCTACCCCAAGCGCGGCCGGGTCGACATCGGCGCCGACGCCGCCCTGGTGGTCTGGGACCCCGACGGCAGCCGCACCATCAGCGCCAAGACCCACCACCAGAACCTCGACTTCAACGTCTTCGAGGGCATGGAGGTGACCGGCATTGCCGCCACCACCATCTCCAACGGCCAGGTGGTATGGGAGAACGGCCAGTTGAATGTGGAGAAAGGCGCCGGCCGCTACATCGAGCGCCCGACCTTCCCGGTCCTCTTCGACGCCGTCAAACGCCGCAACGAGGCGACCCGGCCGACCGCGGTGAAGCGCGAGCCGAGCAAGGTGGTGACGCCTTAGGGGCTATCGCCTCCGCGCCCTACTCCTCGTCGAGGAACTTCACCCCCAGCTTGGCGCCGTCGCGCCAGGCGGTGCGGCAGAGGCGGGTCTGGCCGCCGGCGAGGGTGAGGTGGAAGCTGCGCGGCGGCTTGGCGGTCGGGTCGGCCAGGGTGAGGGCGGCGCCGCCATGGGACATGTTGTCGATGCGGCAGGAAAGGCCGGCGCCGAACTCGATGGTCGCGGTCTGGACCGTGTCGAAGCGGCGGATGCCGCGGCGCTCGTCGCTCTGGCGGGTGGCGCCGGCGAGCCGCATCGCCGCCCGGTCGGCGTCGACCGGCATGGCGAAACCGGCATTGCCGGTGACGGCGCGGGCGCGGGACAGCAACTCCGCCTTGGTGAACGGCTTACCGAGAAAGTCGCCGCCGCCCAGGGCCATGGCGGCGAACTCGCTCTCCCGCTCGACCAGGCCGGACAGCACCAGGAACGGCGTCTCCACCCCGGCGGCGCGCAGCCGGCGCACCAATTCGAACCCGTCGATGTCGGGCAGCATCAGATCGAGCAGCAGGAGGTCGTAGGCGTTGGCCTGGGCGAGGTCGAGCGCCGCCATGCCGCGCGGCGCCCAGTCAACCGTCGCCACGCCCTGCAGCATCAGCGCCGCGGCCTGGGCGGCCGAGGGGTCGTTCTCGACGTGAAGAATGCGCAAGCGGTGTCCTCCCGGCCAATGGGGGCGGAAGCCGGTCCGGTCCAGGGATAGCGGCGGAGGGTTAAGATTGTCCGAGTCTTGGGAACCGTGCCCCCTCACCCAGCTTCGGCTACGGCTCAGCCTCCGGCCGCGCTCAAGCCTCCGCATCCCTCTCCCCAAGGAGAGGAAATGATCGCCAAGCCTTGGCGACGCGGAACGCTGAGCCCTAGCCGAAGCTGAGTGAGGGGGCGAGCACGGTGCTCAGAAGTGCGACCGCATCGCCCCCGATCTACCCCCTGCCGTGCCAGGCGCTGGCGGTTTTGAGGATGGCGG
>JABDIP010000279.1 GCA_013003675.1 Inquilinus sp. | reverse complement strand
GCAGATACCTCCCTCGATCGCGGCGGAACCGGGTCCCGGTTGACCGGCGGCCATGGTCGCGTCGGCCACCATCCTGCACGCCGATCTCGACGCCTTCTACGCCTCGGTCGAGCAATTGCTCGATCCGTCGTTGCGCGGCCGGCCGATCGCCGTCGGCGGCGGCGTGGTGTTGGCGGCGTCCTATGAGGCGCGGGCCTTCGGCGTGCGCGGCGGCATGCCCGGGCGCCGGGCCCGGGAGCTGTGCCCGCAACTATGCTTCGTCGGGGGCCAATTCAGCGAGTACCAGCGGCTGGGCGACGCCGCGATCGAGGTGATGCGGGACTTCACGCCCCTGATCGAGCGGATCTCGATCGACGAGGCCTTCGCCGACGTGGCGGGTTGCGAACCTCTCTTCGGTTCGCCGGAAGAGATGGCGAAGTCGATCCGGCGCCGGGTGCGCGCGGAGGTCGGCTTGCCGATCTCCCTGGGCGTGGCGCGCACCAAGCATCTGGCGAAGATCGCCTCGCAGGGCGCCAAGCCGGACGGTCTGGTGGTCGTCCCCGCCGGCACCGAGCGGGACTTCCTGCGCGACCTGCCGGTCGAACTGATGTGGGGCGTCGGCCCGGTCGCCAAGGCCCGGCTGGCCGAGCGGGGCATCTTCACCATCGGCCAGTTGGCGCGAACCTCGGACAGCGCGCTGCAACGCCTGCTCGGCCAGGCGGTCGGCGGCAAGCTCGCGGCGCTGGCGCGCGATCAGGATCCGCGGCGGATCGTGACCGACCGCCGGGCCCGGTCGGTCGGCGCGCAGTCGGCGCTCGGCCGAAGACCGGCGACCGGGGCGGTGGTCCGGCCCACCCTGCTCAATCTCGCCGACCGGGTCGCCACCCGGCTGCGCGCCAAATCCCGCGCCGGCCGGACCGTCACGGTGCGGGTCCGCTTCGCCGATTTGCGTGCCGTCACCCGCTCGCTGACCCAGCCCGCGGCGATTTCGGCGACCCTGACCCTTGCCGAGATCGCCGAGGATCTCGTGCGTGCCGCCCTGGCGGATCACCCGACCGAAAAATCCATCTCGCTGCTGGCGATCTCGGTTTCGCATCTCGAATTCGACACGGAGCTGCAGCTGGAACTCCCATACCGGCTGGATGCGGACGAGCGCCGCCCCAGCACGGCCAAGGGCGCCGCGCGCTGGACGGCCGACCGCGCCATGGACGCGATCCGCGACCGCTTCGGTCGGGAGTCGATCGGCTACGGTTCGGTGGTGCTGGGCGACCGCCGCGCCGTCCCCGACGCCTTCCGCGAGCTTGCCGAGCGGGAGCTGTGAACGTCCTAGATCAAGATCGTTTCAGATCGAATCGATCTGAAACGTGAATCTTGATCTATTTCAACAAACTAGAGGCTGATTCACGGTTTGCGCCGATCCGGCGTAAACCGATCAGGCTCTAGAAGACCCGGCTGTCCCCTGAGAAAGACTCGGCCAGCAGGTCGAACACCAGGCGGATGCGGCGGCTTGTATGAAGCTCGCGGTGGGTCACGAGCCAGGTCGGGACGGGCATCGGGTCGAAGTCCGGCAAGACCTGTTCGAGGCCGGGCACCAGCGCCGCGGTTTCCTTGACGAAGATGCCTATGCCGAGGCCCTGCTTCACGAATTCCAGCATCGCGGTCCCGCTGGCCGTGGTCAGCCTGCAATTGCGCCTGGTCAGCGACAGGCCAAGTGCGTTCAGCAACTCGATCACTCGCTCGGGCTCCTCGAATCCGATGAACTCCGCATCCGCCAGGTCGCTCGCGGTCCTGGGCCGGCCGTGCCTGTCGAGATACTCCTTGGAGGCGTAGAGATGGGCGGTGGATTCGGCGACGAGCCTTGCGATCAAGCCCGGCTGCTCCGGGCGCCCGTGCCGGATGGCGATGTCGGCCTCGCGCCGCGTCAGATCGCGGACATCGTTCGAGGCAACCACGTCGATCTCGATGCCCGGTGCTGTTTCCCGAAGCCGTTTCAGCACCGGGGGTAGATGATAGGTCGCCACGATGTTGGTCGCGGTGATGCGGACATGCCCCTCGATCGCCTGGGATTGGCCGGACGCCGCAAGCGATATGCGGGTGGCCGCGTTGCCCATGGCCCGGAAATGGTCGAGCAGTTCGAGCCCCGACTGCGTGAGGGCCAGCGACCGCCCGACCCGCTCGAAGAGGGTGACGGCAAGATCCTCCTCAAGCGCGGCCACCTGCCGGCTGAGGGTCGGCTGGGTTTGGCCGAGCGCCCTGGCGGCAGCCGACAGCGACCCCTCCTCCGCCGTCGCAAGGAAGGCCCGCGCCTGGTTCCAGTCGAAGGAGATGGACTGCCAATTCATGCATTTTCGTATATAGCAACTGCGTATTTTCGCAATTCCTATCTAATCCGCGCATGGGTAGGTAAGCGCCTTCAGCCCCATGGACGGGGCCGGAACACCCTGACCCACCGGATCGAGCAACCATCATGCAGCCCGCGAGCGCATCGCACGGCCTGACCGCCGCCCCCGAAGACGAGGCGGCGATTCCCGTCTTCTCCCGGTGGTTCGGATCCTGGCGGATCTCGCTGCAGCGCCGGGAGATGAGCGCATCCCAACTCGCCCGCAGCTACGACCTGGCCGCGCCGGGCTGGGCCCGGACGCTGGACCGGCTCGGCTTTCCGGATGCCTACGAGGCGATGCTGGCGGCGGTGCTGCGCGAGGACGCGCCGGACCTGACCCGGCCCGGCCTCCGCGTGCTGGATTGCGGCGTGGGCACCGGCGCCCTTTCCTGCGCCCTGGCCCGGGTGCTGCCAGCGCCATGCAGGCTCGACGCCATCGACATCTCGCTGCGCATGCTGGACCGGGCCCGCGACAGGCTTGGCGAGGCCGGCCTCGACGCCTCGCTGCGTCACGGCGACGTGCGCGACCTCCCCTATGCCGGCGGCCTGTTCGATCTGGTGATGACCGGCCACGTGCTGGAACACCTTGCCGATCCGCAGGCGGCGCTGCGCGAGATGGCTCGGGTCCTGAAACCCGGCGGGCTGCTGATCGCCTGCCTCACCCGGCGCTCGCCGCTCGGCGCCTATGTGCAACTGAAGTGGCGGACCCACTGGGTGACGCCCGACCAGGCCGAATCGTGGCTGCGGCAGAGCGGCCTGGAGGACGTGCGATGCCGGTCGTTGGACCGGCGTGCGATCTGCCGGCAGCTCAGTGTGGCGTGCGCCGGCAAAAAACCCCTATGAATTTCAGACAGGAGCCTACGTTATGACCTCAGTCGAACACATGGAACGGACGATGACCCGACCGAGCAGCCGATTCTGGGACCGGATCGCCGATCGCTACTCCCGGCAGCCCGTCGCCGACGAAGCGGCCTATCAGCAGAAGCTGCGGGTGACGCAGGACTACCTGCGCCCGGACATGGAGGTGCTGGAGTTCGGCTGCGGCACCGGCTCGACCGCCATCGTGCACGCGCCCTTCGTGAAGCACATCCTGGCGACCGACATCTCCGAGCGCATGCTGGAGATCGCCCGCGGCAAGGCAGACGCGGCCAAGATCGACAACATCGCATTCGAGCGCGCCGCCATCGACACCTTCAGCGCGCGCGACGAGACCTACGACGCGATCATGGGCCATAGCATCCTGCACCTGCTGGAAGACAAGGATGCGGTGATTGCCAAGGTCCACCACATGCTGAAGCCGGGCGGCGTCTTCGTCAGCAGCACGGTCTGCATCGGCGAGAAGATGAAGTGGTTCAAGCTGATCATCCCGATCGGCCGGGCCCTGGGGCTGATGCCCCTGGTCAAGGTGCTGACCGCCAAGGAGCTGGAACACAGCCTGACCGCCGCCGGCTTCAAGATCGACCATTGCTGGCGACCGGGCAGCAAGGGCATGACGGTGTTCATCGTGGCGAAGAAGGCCGGGTAGGCGCGTTCAAAGTCACCACCCACCCAGCACCGACCGGCCAGGGCCCAAAAGTCACACGTCATTGCGAGCCGCAGGCGAAGCAATCCGCTGTTTGCCGAAAGAGCGGATTGCCGCGTCGCTTCGCTCCTCGCAATGACGGCTTGCCTGGACGTCCAGCCATGTAGGCCGACCGGACGACCCCTCACACCTCACGCACGTCCACGACGCCTTGCGTCGAGCGCAGGGCCGCGCGGGTCTTGGCGCCGATGGCGTAGCCGCGCGGCAGCACGATCTCCGCCTCGCGGCCGTCGCCAAGCGGCACCATGAGATTGACCCGGCCGCGCCCCTGCCCTTCCCGCTCCAGCAAGGCGTGCAGCGGTTTCACCGCCTTGCCGTCGCCGAGGAATATGGTGAGGCCGAGCCCGGACCGCGCCACCGCCTCGTCCAACGGTTCGATCCGCTGGCAGGTCAGCCGCATCATGTCCCCGTTGGACTGCAGATCGACGGTCAGCAGCAGCGGCGTGCCGCCGTCGAGCAAGGGACGCGCCGCCGCCAGCACCTCCGAGAAGAGCGTCACTTCGAAGACGCCGCTGGCATCGGACAGCACCACGAAGGCCATCCGTCCGCCGTTGCGGGTCGACATCTCGCGCTTCGACATCACCACGCCGGCCATCTTGATCTGCGTCGCGCCGCCCTTGACCCGGTCGGCGAGCTGGCCGGACGGCACGGCGCCGACCCGGGCGGTGTTGAAGCTGTCGAGCGGATGGGCCGACAGGTAGAAGCCGATCGCCTCGAATTCGTGCTTCAGCCGTTCCATCATGTCCCAGTCGGGGATTTCCGGCAGCGCGGGCGTTTCCAGCCCGCCGCCGGCGCCCCCGAACAGGCTCGACTGGCCGCTGGAACGCTCCGCCGCCTCGGCACTGCCGTGGCCGTGCAGAGTGTCGACGGCGCCGTGAAGCCGGGCGCGATTGGGCTCCAGCGCATCGAAGGCGCCGGCGCGGATCATGTTCTCCCAGAGCCGCTTGTTCATCGACCGGAGATCGACGCGCCGGGCCAGGTCGAAGGGGTCGGCGAACGGCCCGCCGGCCTCGCGGGCAGCCACCAGCCCGCGCATCGCCTCGACGCCGACGCCCTTTATGGCGCCCAGCGCATAGCGAATGGCCTGCGTGCCGTCTTCGCCCGTCTCGACCGAGAAGACCGGGTCGGACCGGTTGACGTCCGGCGGCAACAGCGCGATGTGCAGCCGGTCGAGTTCCTGCCGGAAGGTGTTCAGCTTGTCGGTGTTGTGGATGTCCAGCGTCATCGACGCGGCGAGGAAGGCGACCGGATAATTGGCCTTGAAATATGCGGTCTGGTAGTCGACCAGCGCATAG
>JABDIP010000275.1 GCA_013003675.1 Inquilinus sp. | reverse complement strand
TGGCCGGTGATCACCGTGCATTTCAGCAACCACACCGGCTATGGCGCCTGGAAGGGCCCGATCCTGCCGGCCGAGGACGTCGCCGCGGTGATCGAGGGGATCGAGGAGCGCGGCGTCCTGCCGACCTGCAACGCGGTACTCAGCGGCTATATGGGCGACGTCTCGCTGGGCCGGGTGATCCTCGACGCGGCCGCGCGGGTGAAGGCGGCGAACGGCCACGCGCTCTATTGCTGCGACCCGGTGATGGGCGATGTCGGCCGCGGATTCTTCGTCCGTCCCGGCATCCCGGAGTTCATGCGCGACCACGCGGTGCCGGCCGCCGACATCATCACCCCCAACCAGTTCGAGCTGGAGTTCCTCACCGGCATCGAGGTCGACACCCTGGAACACGCGCTGCGCGCGGCGGAGGCGGCGCGCAAGCTGGGGCCGGAAATCGTGCTGGTGACCAGCCTGCAGCGCAGCGACAGCCCGGCCGACGCGATCGAATTGCTGGCGGTATCGGGCGACGGCGCCTGGCTGGTGCGCACCCCGCTGCTGCCGATCTCGGTGAACGGGGCGGGGGACATGACCGCCGCCCTGTTTCTCGCCCACTACATGAAGACCGGCAACGTGGCCCAGGCGCTCGGCCGTGCCACCGCCTCGGTGTTCGCGGTGATGGAGGCGACCGCCAATGCCGGCGCGCGGGAGATCCAGTTGATCGCCGCCCAGGACCAGATCGCCCACCCGCCGCCGCGCTTCGCGGTCGAGGCGGTCCGGTAGGTTTGCCCGACCGCCGTCTACTCGGCCAGGCGGAATCGCATGGCGGCGGGGTCCCACACGAAGAGCTCGACGTATTCCCGGACGAGCGTGCCCTCCCGGCAAAAGCAGTTGTCGTCGCAGCGAATCTCCCTGGCCAATCTGAGAATGGCCCGCTCTCCGCCGTCTCGGAGGTCTGTGAACCTGATGTCGCCGATCTCGACGTCGGCCGAACTGGCGGCGTAGGTCGTGCCCTCCCAGACCGTCTCGAAGGCTTCCCTGCTCGCCGACCCGCAGGATCTCCATCGGCATCCACGCAACGCAGGTGCCGGACCGGGGGGTGTATTCGGCGACGATGAAGTCGGGCTCCGCCGCCACCAGCCGCACTGCTCGGAAGCTGCGAAGCGCCTCGCATTCGCATGGGTAAGGTTCCGAATGGACGAGGTAGGGCTGGTTCCCGGAGACATCGACTACGCCGAGATGGGTGCCGCCCGCGCGCCAACTGGCGAAAAACGCGATCCGCCACGCCGCCGGCTGGGTAGCCGACCGCAGCGGGGCGAACATCAGACGCACATCCTCAGGCAGTTGAAGCGCCGCGCGAAGGAACCCGGAGAGCGCGTCCTCGTTCATTCCGTTCGCCGCGGTGAAGCCGCCAAGGTCATGAAGCCTGCCGATGCGCTCCTGATAGAATGTCTTCATGCACTGCCGGATAGAGCAGTGGTCGCGACGGGCACGAAGCCATAGCTGCTGCTCGGCCCTGAGCACGTCAGGCTCGGCCGTGACGGATAGGGCATCCCGGTACGCCTCGGCCAGTACGTCGTCGAGAAGCGGGAGTTCCGGATCGTCGCAGATCATCTGCTCGGCGGGAGAGCCCGTCCTGTTGCAGTCGAAGCTGGCCGCCATTGCCGGCGCGGGCGATAGGCCCGGCAACGCCGTTGCAAGCAGGGCCATGAAGAGCAGATACCGTGTCATCGACAGCTCCGGAATGCGGTCGGGATTCGCGCTCTGCGGCAGAGCCTTTGACGATTACTCAGCCGGCCGGAACCGCCCGGCAAGCGGGTCCCAAACATAGAGTTCGACATATTCACGGATCAACGCGCCGTCGCTGCATAAGCACCCATCTTCACAGTGGGTCGCCCGCACGGTTCGAAGAATGTCCCGATCCGTGCCATGGCGACGCAAGGTGAACCGGATGTCGCCAACCTGCACGAGCGTCCCGCCGGCCTCATAGGTCGTGCCTTGCCAGACTCTGGTGATGGCTCCCTGCTCGTCGACCCTGAGGATATCCATCGGCACGAATGCGTTGCAGGTGCCGGACATCGCGGCATAGTCGGCGATGATGAAGTCGGCTTCCGCCGCCACCAGCCGCGTCGATCTGAGGCTGCCGATCGATTGGCAGTTGCACTCATACGGTTCCCAACTGACCACACGCGGTCGCTCTCCCGAGACATCGACGATGCCGAGATGGGGCTGGGCCGCCACCCAACTGGCGGCGACGGCGATCCACCGCGCCGCCGGTTCCGCCGGCGACCGGATCGGCGCGAACATGAAATGTCTTATGCTTGGATCCGTGAACGCGCTCGGCGGCAGATCCAGTTCCGCGCGGAGGAAATCCTCCAGCGCCTCCTCGCTCAGACCGTTCGCGGCGGCGAATCCGCCAAGCTCTTCAAGCCAGTCGACGCGCTGTTGGTAGGCGGTCATCAGGCACGATTTGTCGCGGCAGGTATCTCGGCGGACCTCAAGCCAACGCTTTTGCTGGGCTCTGAGGTCGTCGGGCTCGGCAGAGGCGGCCAGCGCCTGCCGGTAGGCATCGGCCAGCGCTTCGTCGAGCCGGGAAAGTGCCGTATCGTCGCAGATCATGTGCTCGACTGGAGAGCCCGCCGCCGAGCAATCGAAGCTTGCGGCCGGCGCCGGCACCGCGGCGAAAGCGCCCAGCGCCGCCGCGAGCAGTGCCATGCGAAGTTGGAGTCGCGTCATCGGTCTCTCCCGTAGGACGTCGCGGCCAGGGCCGGGCAGGGGCCGCCCGGGCACCGCCGGTTCGCGCGGAGTGCGGCGGCGGGCGCCGGAACCTCGGGGGCCGGCCGCGCGGGACTTGCGGAGGATGCCGCCGGACCCCTAAACAATGCGTGAAGCGGTACGGTCTGCGACGACCGCCGGCAGACCCTCTTCTCGCGTGGAAGCATCGGACACTCCAACCTCCAGGCGCCATGTCCCGGTCGACGTCCAACAATCAGGCGCCGCACGTCCTGCCGTCCGGCGGCGACCTTCTCGCCTACGCCCTGCTGATGGCGGCTCCGGCGCTGATGGCCAGCAATGTGGTGATCGGCCGGGCGGCGACGGCGGTCATGCCGCCTGTCGGGCTCGCCTTCTGGCGCTGGGTCCTGGCGCTCGCCCTGCTGTTGCCGCTGGCCGGGCCCGGCCTGTGGCGCCACCGCGCCACGCTGCGGCGGGAGTGGCGGGCGATCGCCGTGCTCGGCGCCCTGGGCATGGGGGTGTGCGGTTCGTTCGTCTATATCGGGCTGCGGACCACGACGGCGACCAATGCCGGCCTCATCTACGCCGCCTCGCCGGCACTGATCCTGCTGATCGGCGCCGTTTTCCGGAGCGAAACCGTGCGCCCGCGACAGGTGGCCGGCATCGCGCTGGCCATTCTCGGCGTCGCCGCCATCCTTACCCGCGGCCGGCCGGCGGCCTTGCTGGCGTTCGATTTCACTCTCGGCGACCTCTGGGTGCTCGGCGCGACCATCGCCTGGGCCGCCTATTCGGTGCTGCTCAAGCGGCACAGCGTCAGCCTGCCGACCTTCGTGCTGTTCGCCGCCATCGCCGCCGCCGGTGTGCTCTGCCTGGCGCCGTTCTATGCCTGGGAGACGCTGGCCGGCGATCCCGTCGTCTGGACCGGCGAGGCGTTGCTCAGTGTCGCCGGTGTTGCCGTCTTCGCCTCGGTGCTGGCCTACTCCAGCTATCAGAAGGGGGTGGCGCTGGTCGGACCGTCGCGGGCCGGACCGTTCATGTACCTGATGCCGGTCTACGCCGCCCTGCTCGCCGTGTTGCTGCTGGGCGAAATCCTGCGACCTTTCCACGCCGCCGGCTTTGCCCTCATCCTCTCCGGCGTCGCCCTGGCCAGCGCCCGCCTGCGACCGGTTCCCGGCGGCGGCGACTGAACCGTCCGGCTATGGGCGCGACCCCAGCCACGGCCTAGTATCGCCGCTATGCCGGAAATCGCCGTCACCCTGCTCGTCCTTGCCGTGCTGGCGGCTTTTGCCGGCCTGTTGGAGCCGTTGGCGCGGCGCCTGATGCTGCCGCATTCGGTGTTGCTCGCCGGCCTCGGCCTCGGGTTGGGGGCATTGGCCGCGGCGCAACCCGGCCTCGGCCTGCTCGGCGATCTGGAAAATGTGGCGCTCGGCGCCGACACCATCGTCTATCTGTTCCTGCCGGTGCTGTTGTTCCAGACCGGGCTGACCATCGACGTGCGCCGCATGCTCGACGACATCGCGCCGGTGCTGCTGCTGGCGATCGTCGCCGTCGTCGTCTGCACCGTCGCGGTCGGGCTGGCGGTGGCGGCGGTCTCCGAAGTCGGTCTGGTCGCCTGCCTATTGCTGGGCGCCATCGTCGCGACCACGGACCCGGTGGCGGTGGTCGGCATCTTCCGTGACATCGGCGCGCCGCGCCGCCTGTCGATCCTGATCGAGGGCGAGAGCGTCTTCAACGACGCCGCGGCAATCGCCCTGTTCTCGATCATGCTGGGGCTGTTGGCCACCGGCGGCGAGCTCGACGGGATCGCCGGCACCGCGACCTTCGTCGTGCTGTTCGCCGGCGGGGTGCTGGTCGGCGCGGCCGGCGGCTGGCTGACCATCCTGGCGCTGCGCCCGGTCCGCGGCCTCGCCCCGGCCGAGGTCACCATCACGGTGGCCGGCGCCTATCTCACCTTCATCCTGGGCGAGGCGGTGATCGGGGTCTCCGGCGTCGTCGCGGTGGTGATCGCCGCGCTGATCGTCGGCTCCGCCGGGCGTACGCGGATATCGCCGGAGAGTTGGCAGGGGCTGACCGACATCTGGAACCAGCTCGGTTTCTGGGCCTCGACCCTGGTCTTCGTGCTCGCTTCGTTGCTGGCGCCGCGTTTCCTCGCCGGTATCGGCTGGGGCGACGCGATGGCCCTGGCGGCATTGGTTGCCGCCGCCTTCGCCGCCCGCGCCGCGGTGCTCTATGGGCTGTTGCCGGTGCTCAGCGCCAGCGGTCTCGCCGAGCGGGTGAGCGGCCCGTACAAGGCGGTCATCCTGTGGGGCGGTCTGCGCGGCGCGGTGACCCTGGCGCTGGCCCTGGCGGTGACGGAAAACGCGGTGCTGGCGCCGGAGGTAAAACGCTTTGTGGGCGCGCTGGCCACCGGCTTCGTGCTGTTCACCCTGCTCGCCAATGCCACGACGCTGCGGCCGATGATGCGGCTGTTGAAACTCCATCGACTGTCGCCGGTCGAACAGGCGGTGCGCGACCGTGTCGTCGAGATGGCCCTGGCCTCGGTGGCGGAGAAGGTCGCCGCCGCGGCGCCGCGCCATCACATCGCGCCCGAGGTGGCGGACGAGATCGCCGGCGCCTATCGCCGCCGCCTCGCCGCGCTGACCGACAATAAGGGCGCGGCGATGGCGCCGCTTTCCGACGAGGACCAGCTCCGCATCGGGCTGTTCGCCCTGTCCGGCCGCGAGGAGGAACTCTACCTCCGCCACTTCGCCGATCAGACCGTGTCGCGGCGCATGGTCACCGTCCTGGTCGCCAAGGCCGGGCGGCTGCGCGACGCGGCGAAATCCGACGGCGGCGGGGCCTATCTGCGCGCTGCCCTCGACAGCCTGCGCTTCCGCCTGGAATTCCGCGTCGCCGCCATCCTCCACCACCGGCTGGGGATCGAGCGGTTTCTCGCCAATCGGCTCGCCGACCGCTTCGAGACCCTGCTGATCACCCGGATGGTGCTGGAGGAACTGGTCGGCTTCGCGCGGACCAAGCTCGCCGCCCTGTTCGGGACCGACATCGCCGACCGGCTCCGCGCGCTGCTGGATGAGCGCCTGCAAGGGTGCACCACGGCCCTGCAGGCGTTGCGGAAGCAGTATCCCGACTATGCACGGGCGCTCGAGGACCGCTTCCTGCGCAAGGCGGCGCTGCGCATGGAGCAGGCGGAGTACCGCGCGCTGCTGTCGGAATCGATGATCAGCCCGGAGATCCACGACGACCTGCTGGCCCGTGTCTTCGTCGGTCGCCGCGAGGTCGAGGGCCGGCCGAAGCTCGACCTCGGGCTCGATACCAACACGCTGGTCCAGCGTTTCCCGATGTTCGAAGGGCTGCCGGAGCCGACCCTGAAAGAGCTCTGCCGCCTGCTGCGGTCGCGCCTCGCCTATCCCGGCGAGCGCATCGTCGTCTCCGGAGAGCGCGGCGATGCCATGTATTTCATCTCATCCGGCGTCGTCGAGGTGGAGCGCGACGGCAACAGCTTCGCGCTGGGCACCGGCGATTTCTTCGGTGAGCTCGCGATGCTGGCCAACCGCCGCCGCACGGCCACGGTGACGGCGGTCGGCTACTGCCGCCTTCTCGTGCTGGGCAGCCGCGACTTCCGCCGTTTCCTGCGCGGCGATCCGGGGCTGCGCGCCCGCATCCGCGAGATCGCCGACCAGCGCCTCGCCGCCACCGGCGAAGCCATCGCCGCCGATCACGACGCGGCGGCGGACTGAGCCCGACCACCGATCAACGCCGTCCCCGGTCCATGTAGACCGGGAGGGTCGGCGTGCGGGCGGTTCCTCGGAACGCGGGACCGAGGTCTACTCCGCCGCCCCGTGCGGATGCCGCTCAACCCAATGGCGGGCGATGTCGACACGGCGCGGGATCCAGACCTTGTCCTTCTCCGCCACGTAGTCGAGGAAGCGGGCGAGGGCGGCGGCGCGGCCGGGGCGGCCGGCGAGGCGGCAGTGCAAACCGACCGACAGCATCTTCGGCCGGTCCTCGCCCTCGGCGTAGAGTGCGTCGAAGCTGTCCTTCAGATAGGCGAAGAACTGGTCGCCGGAATTGAAGCCCTGGCTGGTGGCGAAACGCATGTCGTTGCTGTCGAGGGTATAGGGGATCACCAGATGCGGTCGGCCGTGGGTAGTGTCCCAGTAGGGCAGATCGTCGGCGTAGGAATCGCTGTCGTAGAGGAAACCGCCTTCCTCGACGACCAGCCGCCTTGTATTCGGCCCGCAGCGGCCGGTGTACCAGCCGAGCGGGCGGTCGCCGGTCGCCTGCTCGATCGCCTGGATGGCGAGGGGTATATGCGCGCGCTCGGTCGCCTCGTCGATGTGCTGGTAGTCGATCCAACGCCAGCCATGGCTGGCGACCTCATGGCCGGCCTCGACCATCGCCCACGCCGCCTCGGGGTGGCGGGCGATCGCCATGCCGACGCCGTAGCAGGTGAAGTTCAGCCCGCGTTCGCCGAACAGCCGCAGCAGCCGCCAGAATCCGGCCCGGCTGCCGTATTCGTAGATCGACTCCATGTTCAAATGCCGCACGCCCTTCAGCGGCTGGGCGCCGACGATCTCCGACAGGAATGCCTCCGAGGCCGGGTCGCCATGCAGGATGCAGTTCTCGCCGCCTTCCTCGTAATTCACGACGAACTGCACGGCGATCCGCGCCCCGCCCGGCCAGTCCGCGTGCGGCGGGGTGCGACCATAGCCGACCAGATCGCGGGGATAGTCCTTGTCCATGGGATTCCGCTCCTTGCCTGCCGCGCCCTGGCGTCGCCCCGGCGCCTGCCCTAGACTCTCCGATATCTTCGGGGGCGGCGCCATCCCTCAGATCCAGACGATGGGCGATGGCGGACGGCACACGGTTATGGGGGCGGCTTCGCCATGACAACGACACCCACCGATCCCGGCCTCGCCGCCGCGGCGCGGGTCGACGAGGCGCGGCTCCGGGGTCGGCACGAGGCGATGGCCCGGCACGGCGCGCGGCCCGACGGCGGCGTCAACCGCCAGGCCTTTTCCGCCGAGGACGCGGCGGCCCGGTCCGAGTTGGCGGCATGGGCGGCCGAGTTCGGCTTCGAGCTCTACATCGACCCGATCACCAACCTCTATGTCCGACGCCCCGGCACCGATCCCGACGCGGCGCCGGTGATGTCCGGCAGCCATCTCGACAGCCAGCCGATGGGCGGCAGGTACGACGGCGCCTACGGCGTGCTGGCCGCGTTCGAGGCGCTGCAGGCGATCGCCGAGGCCGCCATCGCGACCCGCCGGCCGATCGAGGCGGTCGCCTGGGCGAACGAGGAGGGCTCCCGCTTCCAACCCGGCATGACCGGCTCCTTCGTCTTCGCCGGGCTGACGCCGCTCGACCAGGCAATCGCCGTCCGCGACCCCGAGGGGGTGGCGATCGCCGATACCCTGGCGGCGATGCGGGCGGCCACCCCGGCCGCTATCGACCGCCCGCTCGGCATTCCGGTCGCCGCCTATGTCGAGGCCCATATCGAGCAGGGGCCACGGCTGGAGGCGGCGGCGGTGCCGATCGGCGTCGTCACCGGTATTCAGGGCGCGCGCTGGTTCGCCGTCGAGGTGAGCGGAGACGCGGCACATGCCGGCACAACGCCGCGCGCCCAGCGTCGCGATGCACTACAGGCGGCGGTCCGCATGGTGGCCGCGCTGGAAGCGCTGACCACCGACCCTGCCGATGTCGTCCGCTTTACGATCGGCCGTTTCGAGGTGTCGCCGGGCTCGCCCAACACCGTGCCGGAGCGCGTGCTGTTCACCATCGATCTGCGCCATCCGGAGGCCGACAGGCTCAACCGCTTCGGCGACGCTATCGAGGGCGTCTGCCGCGAGCAGGCGGGCCCCTGCGGCGTGACGGTGACCGAGACCCAGACCAGCATGCCGGTCGTCTTCCCCGACGCGATGCGCGAGACGATCCGGCAGGCGGCAGCCGCGCTCGGCTTCGCCTATCTCGTGCTGCCGTCGGGCGCCGGCCATGACGCCAAGGCGCTGGCCGCGGTGGCGCCGGCCGCCATGATCTTCATCCCCTGCGAGAAGGGCATCAGTCACAACCCGGCGGAAAATGCCAAACCCGCCGACCTCGCCGCCGGCGCCCGGGTCCTGGCCAAGACCCTGGTCGATCTGGCAAACCGTTAGGCGGCCGGAGCGCCAGGCCGCCGGCTAGATGCCCCAGCTCTGGCGGACGAACAGCAGGAACTGGCGTTCGCTGGGCGGCAGCTCGCCATCGGCGAGGGCGATCGACTTCAGGAAGTCGTAGATCTTCAGTTTCCGGTCCGGCTGCAGGGTCCCGGCCAATGCATCGACCGTGCCGTGATAGTCGGGCAGGGTGGCTGCCTCGGCGCAGCATTCGCGAAATTCGACCCGGTCGAAGCCGTCGACCATGCGGGCGCCGAGATCCTCCGCGACGGATATCTCCTGCGGGTCGATCTGCCCGTCGATGGCGATCAGCTCGGCCGCCAGCGAGTAGATCGGGTTCGCGGCGCCGACCGGGGCGGCTTCGGCGGGCGCCGGCGCCTCGGTGGCGTCGGGCACGGCGGCATTCCTGCCGGCCGGCAGCGGCAGGCCCGATGGCGGCGGATCGGCATAGCCCATCATCACCATCAGCCGATGCTCCTGCACCGTCAGTTCCCGTTCGAGCCCGGCGGCGTCCTCGATCAGCTCGGCGCCGCTGCCGCCCGGGGTGACCAGCTTGTCGATACTCAGCGCCTCGGGGTCGAAGCCAATATTGCGGAACCGCTCGTCGATCGTCGGGTGGCTGTCAGTCGGATGGGCGATCTTGGTTTCGAGGATTTCCCGGACCAGCGTGCCGACCGCCTTGTGCGAGACGTCGTAGCGGGCAGCGTCTTCGTACACCTTGCTCAGATTGGCGGTCACCTTGCCCTGGTTCAGCCGCTCGACATTCTCCTCCCGCACCTTGCCCCACAGCGGCGCATAGACGGCAACCTTGCCGAGGGAGGTGGCCAACGGCTCCGCCCCGGCGACCGAAACGCAGGCCTTGTCGGCCTCGTATTCGCGGGCACGGCTGATCGTCCGCTCGTTGCGGGCGAACAACTCGAGCATCAGGGAAAGCATCGACATGGCGGGCAGGGTGGCGAGGCCGGCCGCGCTCTTCTCCTGCTCGTCGAGGGCCTCGATGGCCCGCGACAGGCCGCCATAGACCGGCGCGAACTTCAGGCTGTAGGCGGTGTCGGCGCCACGAAAGTGGCCAAGCTCGTGACCGATCACCGCGCGCAACTCGTCGAGGTCGAACAGCCGCATCAACGGCAGCGACAGAAACAGCGTCTCGCCGGACAGGCGTTGCTCGTCGTTGATCACGTGCAGGTCGGCGGCGGTCGCGAAGAAGGTCGGCTCCAGCCCGACGACGATGTTGTCCGGCTGCTTGGCGCCGAGCTTCTGGGCGATCTCGCCGACGAAACGCCATAGCGCCGGGGCCGTTCGCGCGTCGACCGCCTTGCCGAACACGCGACTGACGAGTTCGGCGCGGATGCCGATCAGCGCCAGGATCAGCTTCACGCCACCGACCAACGCGCCGATGGCGATCGCACCGACCAGCCAGAAGTGCAGCCTATCGATCAGGTGGATCTCGGCGATGGCCACGGCATAGGTGGCGATCGCTCCCTGGGCGAAGACCAGGCCGGAGATCACCAGAAGCGAGATCGGCAGCAGGATGGGAAACAGGATCGCGTTCAGCCCGCGGTTGCCGCCGGCCACCAGCGCCGCGGCGAAATAGAGCGCCATCAGGTCGAAGGCGGCGATGCCGGAAATCAGGCTGACGGTGCGCAACAGCGCCAGCCGGTGCACCACGCCGCAGGCGTCGCTCGCGAACAACCCGGTGTCGGCGCAGTATTGCATGACCTCCGGCGAGAAACCGATGCCGTCGGTGAGGTCGTTGATGATCCAATCGGCGATCAACACGCCCACGACCGGGATGGCGAGCGCCACCGCGAAGGCGGTCACGATACGTCTCAGCACGGGGGCGCTCCCGTCGGAAGGGGAATAGGTTTGTCCTTGGTACAATCTCCGGATGAAGCAATCGTTGACGCGGCTCGCAATCCGTCGTCCGGCGATCGGGGCTGGCACCGACACGCCGGCCGCGCTAGGAGAGGGGGCATGGCCGACACCGCCGCCGATCCGCAATTCCTGACCACCCGCGAGGTGGCCGGCCTGCTGCGCGTCAAGGAGCGCAAGATCTACGAGCTGGCCGCTGCCGACGAGATCCCCTGCCGCCGGGTCACCGGCAAGCTTCTGTTTCCGCGGGCGGAGATCGAGGCCTGGCTGGCCGGTGGTGTCGCTGCGGCGACGGCGGCGTCGACGGTTGCCGCCGAGACCCGCCCCGACATCGTGGTCGGCAGCCACGACCCGCTACTCGACTGGGCCCTGCGCGAGAGCGGCAGCGGCCTTGCCGCCTTCTTCGACGGCAGCCTCGACGGGCTGGAGCGCATGCGCCAGGGCGGCGCCGTGCTGTGCGGCACCCATGTGGTCGAGCCGGAGCGCGGCGATTGGAATATCGGCCATGTGGCGACGACCCTGGCCGACGCGCCCTGCGTGCTGATCGAATGGGCGCGCCGCCGCCAGGGGCTGATCCTGGCCCCGGAGGCGCCGGCCATCGACTCGGTCGCCGCGCTGAAGGGCAGGCGGGTGGCGCTGCGCCAGCCCAAGGCCGGCGGCCGGCTGTTGTTCGATCATCTGCTGGCCGAGGCCGGGCTGTCGGAGACCGATATGACGGTGCTGCCGACCGCCGCCCGCACCGAGACCGACGCCGCCGCCGCGGTCGCCGCCAATACCGCCGACGCGACGCTGGGTTTGGAGGCGATGGCGCGCCAGTTCCGCCTGCGCTTCGTGCCGCTGGCCGAGGAACGCTATGACCTGCTGGTCTGGCGCCGTGCCTATTTCGAGCCGCCGTTGCAGGCGCTGTTCGGCTTCGCCGGCACGCCGGCCTTCGCGGCCCACGCCGCCGAACTCGGCGGCTACGACATCGGCGGCCTGGGCACGGTGCGCTGGAACGGGGCCTAAAACCTAGGTGGCCAGACCCGTCAAGACTTTTTCAAGTGTTTCCTTGAAAAAGTCCCCCGCCGTCA
>JABDIP010000270.1 GCA_013003675.1 Inquilinus sp. | reverse complement strand
GGTGTGAACACGCCACAATTCCGCACCGGTATTCACGTCGTGCCCGGTAAAGAAGCAGCCACCCGGCTGGGCGTTGCTGCACCCGGTCGCGCCCTGGACAATGATGCCATTGGCCACGATCGGCCCGCTGGAAAAGGAGAAGCCGTGCTCGTAGTTGGCGACCTGCTGGTCCCAGACCAATTGGCCTGTCTTGGTGTCGATCGCGAGCAGATGGGCGTCGCGGGTCGCGATGATCAGGGTGTCACCGTAGATCGCCTTGTTGCGCACCCCTCTGACCCTCACGTCATCCGGCAGATCGTATTCATGCTCCCAGATCAGGTCGCCGCTGGCCGCGTCGAGTGCCTGGATCGTGTGGTCGGAGTTCTGGATGAACATAATCCCGTCATGGACCAGCGGAGTCTCCTGTGTCCGCCCCGGCGTCATGGCCCAGGCCCAGGCCAGCCTGAGGTCGCCGACGTTGTCCTTGTTGATTTGGTCGAGCGGGCTGTAGCCCCAGCCGTCATAGGTGCGCCGCCACATCAACCAATCGCCGTCCGGCGGGTTGAGCAGCATCTCATCGGTGACCAGGGTCAGGCTGTCGATCGGATTGGCCGCCTGCGCCGCCGCGTCGGAGGCGATCCCGGCGGCAACGAGGAATGGTATTACGGACGTCGTTATCTTGAAAAGGTTGTGTCTGATGGAATCATGGGCGCTCATGACTGGGTTTCCTCCCGCTTGTTCTGTTTGCGGGCGCCGAGGCTTTCGCGTCTTGCGAGAGTTGGTGCCCGTAAGGCGGATACGAAGCCGCTTTCTGTTTATTAACCATAAACCGTACGCCCGGCCGTTTTCGGCGTCAACAAATGTCGGCTCGGGCGCCATTACGGCAATTTTCGTTCGCACGGGGTTCAAGTACCGGTGCTCGGTACCGCGCCGGCGACGTACCCGAAGGCCGATCCGCGCCGGTTTGTCGCGGCGAGCGTGTCGATCGGGGTGTGCCGACTCGGACTTTGGAGTGAGGCGGTCCCAAATGCTCGGATTCGTACATTTGCCATTGGCGGTTCCCGGTCTCCGACCGCCTCTGAAAAGGCAGACGGGCGTTCGGTGGCGGCGTGAAGTGGTTGCGGTCGGCCGTCGGGGCATGATCCAATCGCCCGGTTCGCCGGAAAACAAAGGCCATTGGGGGGCCGTGGTCGATGACCGGAACGACAGGTATCGCCGCCGTCTTGGCGCGAATTCTCGGATTGGCGGCCGTGCTGCTCATTGTCGTTCCTGCCGCCGCGCAAGTCCCGCTCATGGGCGGTGCCTCGGACACGCCGGCGGCGGCGGAACCCGGCCCCAGCCTCCAGCAGGTTCTCGACGGCCTGCCGAAGCCGCTGACCGCCGAGCAGGTCGACTCGATCCTGGCCGTGCTGGACGACAACCAGGCCCGGGCCGCGCTCCGCGAGTCGGTGCTCCGCCAGATGGTCGAGGGGCAATCGGCGGTGTCTCGGGAAACCCTGCTGGAACAGCACAAGCGTCGCGTCGCCGACGTCGGCGCG
Source organism: Inquilinus sp. (assembly GCA_013003675.1). Lineage (GTDB taxonomy): Bacteria > Pseudomonadota > Alphaproteobacteria > DSM-16000 > Inquilinaceae > JABDIP01. Next base: position 2,513 of record JABDIP010000270.1, on the reverse strand, counting down.
GCGTTCCGCGACTTGCCCGTACAGATCCGCGAGGCGCTCTATCGGCCCGACAGCAACGGCGAGACGAGCGACCCTGTTCTGCTGTTCCTCATTTTGGCCGGCCATATCCTGGTCGGCACCGTGGCGATGTTGTTGACCCGGCGGGCATTGAGCAACACCTGCAACAGTCTGATGAGCCACAAGGACGGCAGCTTTGGCCAATCGATGGGCCGCTGCGCCGCGGTGATGGTGATCGATCTGGTGGAGATCGGGGCCTTCTGCCTGGCCATTATCGCGGTCTATCTGGTGGGGTCGCCGACCGAGCCGCGGGCACCGCTGATCCTCGAGGCACTGTTGATCGCCACCGCCGGCACCTTGCTGGCGGCCAAGGTGTCGCGGACGGTTCTGGCCCCGACGGCCCCGGCGCTGCGGCTCGTCCCGCTGTCCGATGCCGGTGCCCGCCGTCTGCACCGGATCGTCGTGGTGGTCTTCGGCTCGATGCTGACCTTGAATTTCCTGGTGACATTGCTGGCGATCCTCGGCCTGCCGCGGGACGCCCAGATCGCCACCGGGATGCTGCTGGGCGCCCTGTTCTGCGCCTATCTGATCGTCCTGGTCTGGGCCAACCGGGCACCGGTCTCCGCGGCCCTGAGCCGGAGCTTCGGCGGCGGTTCGCAGGCTGCCCAGATCGCCGGGCTCTGGCCGGTCGCCGGCACCGCCTATGTGGTCGGTCTTTGGCTGGTCGCGACGGATGCGGAGATCCGCGGCAACGACAAGGTGACGCCCCAGGCCATGGCCAGTCTGGCGATCGTCATCCTGGTCCCGGTGCTGGCCCATTTCGCCGACCGGCTGCTGCGGCGCTTTTTCGCCGAGCCACCGCGACCCGTCGCCGCCATCGCGACCGCCGGCGAAGGCGAGGGGGGGCCGACACCGGCGCTTTCGACGTCGCAGCCGGTCAATCTGACCGCGCTGATGCGCGGTGTCTGGATCTTCCTGGTGATCGTCGCGGCCGGCATGACGGCGCGGATCTGGGGCTTCGACCCGACCGAGTCTGCGGGCCTGGGCGCCGCCGCCGTCCGGGTGCTGTTCGAGAGCTCGTTCATCGTGCTGGCCAGCTATATCGGCTGGCAACTGTTCCGCACCGCCGTCGACCGCAAGCTGGTCGAGGCCAACCAGGCCGACGCCACGACCCAGGCGAAGCGCATGGCGACCCTGCTGCCGCTGCTGCGCAAGTTCATCCTGGTGGTGCTGCTGGTGATGATCACCCTGATCGTGCTGTCGTCTCTGGGCATCGAGATCGGCCCGCTCCTGGCCGGCGCCGGCGTGGTCGGATTGGCGATCGGCCTTGGGGCGCAGTCACTGGTGACCGACATCGTCGCTGGCGTCTTCTTCCTGATCGACGACGCCTTCAGCGTCGGCGACTACATCGAGGTCGGCCAACTGCGCGGCACCGTGGAGAGCATCTCGATCCGCTCGCTGAAGCTGCGCCACCATCGCGGCGCGGTGCACACCCTGCCGTTCGGCCAGATGCAGTCGCTGACCAACTACAGCCGCGACTGGGTGATCATGAAGCTGGAATTCCGGGTGCCGCACGACACCGATATCGGCCTGGTGAAGAAGCTGGTGAAGCGCATCGGCGCCGAGATGGGCGAGGACCCGATCTACGGCGCCGATTTCCTCGAGCCGCTGAAGTCCCAGGGCGTGCGCCGCATCGAGGACAACGCGCTGATCATCGGCGTCAAGTTCATGTCCAAGCCCGGCACCCAGTTCGTGATCCGCAAGGACGCCTATCAGCGCATCCGCGACGCCTTCGAGGCGAACGGCATCGAATTCGCCAACCGCGGCGTCACCGTCCGGGTCGAGACCGATTCAGGCGCCGCCGCCGCGGCGGCCAGCACCGCGGTCGCCGGCGCCGCCGCCGAGGCCATTGCCGAGGCGGGCCAGGAACAGGCCGAGGCCGCGCCAGCGGACTGCCAAGGGCGTCGGACGATCCGGTGGGTGGCGTCTTGGTCTCACCCGGACGGACTCCTTGCGGCCCTGGCAATCGGGCTTTGCCGGGCAAGCCGATCGGGCGAGTATCGACGGGATTCGGCGGTCGGGAAGCGGCCATTCCGCCGGCGCCGATACCCGGCGGCGGCTTGACGTCCGCGCGACGTCAACGGCAGGGGACTGAGCGATGACCGCACCGATCCCTTACCTGCTCGATTTGGTCGGCGTCGCCGTCTTCGCGGTCAGCGGCGGTCTGGTCGCCAGCCGCAAACAGCTCGACCTGATCGGCTTCGGGCTGATGGCGTCGCTGGCCGGCATCGGCGGCGGCACGGTTCGCGACCTGATCATCGACCGGCCGGTCTTCTGGATCGCCGACCAGCCCTACCTGATCGTCTGCCTCGCGGCCGCGCTGGCGGTCTATCTCCTCGGCCCCCGCATCGAACGGCGCTATGTGGTGCTGCTCTGGGCCGATGCGATCGGTCTCGCGGCATTCGGTGTGCTTGGCGCCCACATCGCGATGAATGCCGGGCTGGGGCCGGTGCCGG
>JABDIP010000261.1 GCA_013003675.1 Inquilinus sp. | reverse complement strand
GACATATTTGCCGTTCTTGAAGAACTCGCTGGACGCGGAATCGAGCGCCAGCACGACATCCTCGCCGGGCCGGTAGCCGGCCGCCTCGATCGCCGTCATGACAAAAGACAGCGCTTCGTCGGTCGAGGCGAGGTTGGGGGCGAAGCCGCCCTCGTCACCGACATTGGTGCCGTGGCCGGCGTCCTTGAGATGCTTCTTCAAGGCGTGGAACACCTCCGCGCCCATGCGCACCGCCTCGGCGACGCTGTCGGCGGAGACCGGCATGATCATGAATTCCTGGATGTCGATCGGGTTGTCGGCATGGGCGCCGCCATTGATGATGTTCATCATCGGCACCGGCAACTGGCCGGCGAAGGTGCCGCCGACATAGCGGTAGAGCGGCAGCCCGGCCTCGTCGGCCGCCGCCTTGGCGACCGCGAGGCTGACGCCGAGGATGGCGTTGGCGCCCAGCCGGCTCTTGTTCTCGGTGCCGTCGAGTTCGATCATCGCCGCGTCGATGGCGATCTGGTCCTCGGCGTCGAGGCCGGACAGGGCGTCGTAGAGGTCGCCGTTGACGCTCTCGACCGCCTTCAGCACGCCCTTGCCGAGATAGCGCTTCTTGTCGCCGTCGCGCAGCTCGACCGCCTCATGCACGCCGGTCGAGGCGCCCGACGGCACCGCCGCCCGGCCGCTGGCGCCGGTCTCCAGGGTGACGTCGACCTCGACGGTCGGGTTGCCGCGGCTGTCGAGGATCTCGCGGCCGTGGATGTCGATGATGGCGGTCATCGTGCGGTTCCTTCGAAAGGGGTCGGCGGGTCGGGTTGGCGGGCGCCGTCCGTCGTCCCGGCCGGGCGTGCGGTACGGATACCGCCTCGCCCGGCACGGCGCAAGGCGGCCGGCGCATGTCGCCCATCGACAGGCGCGGCGATGAATGATCTGGTACGCGTCGAGGGCAGGAAGAGCGTGCCATCACGCGCCGAGCCTGAGCGGGAGGGGAAGATGGAACCGTCGCACGAGACCACCCAGACCGTTGGCATCGAGGGGCTCGACCGGGTGCTGCGGCCGATCGCCGAGGCAAGCGGGCTGCCGAACGAGGCATATGTCTCGGCGGAGTACGCCGTGCTGGAGCGCGACCGGGTGCTGGCGCGGGGTTGGACCTGCATCGGCACCGGCGCCCAGGTGCCGGCGCCGGGCGATCTGCGGCCGCTGACCCTGGCCGGGTTGCCGCTGCTGCTGCTGCGCGACCGCGAGGGAACCTTGCGGGTGTTCCACAACGTGTGCAGCCATCGCGGCATGGAGCTGGTGTCGCAGCCGGGCAAGAGCCGCGGGGGCTTGCGCTGCCCCTATCATTCCTGGACCTACGGGCTGGATGGCGCGCTGAAGGCGACGCCGGCGATCGGCGGGCCGGGCACGCGGAACTGCGAGGGGTTCGACCGGAAACGGCACGGGCTGAGGCCGGTGCGCATGGCGGTCTGGTTCGACGCGGTTTTCGTCGATCTGTCCGGCGCGGCGCCGGAATTCGAGGCGCATATCGCGCCGCTGGCCGGGCGCTGGGGCGATTTCGGCCGGCCGGCGCTGCACCCCGGCGGGCCGGAGTCGCGCTTCTCGATCGACCTCGCCTGCAACTGGAAGCTGGCGGTGGAGAATTTCTGCGAGGCCTATCACCTGCCCTGGGTCCACCCCAGCCTGAACAGCTATTCGCGGCTCGAGGACCATTACGGCATCGAGGACGACAGCGGCTTCGCCGGCCAGGGCAGCCGGGTCTACAGCCCGCGGCTGAACGAGGAAGGCCGCGGTTTTCCGCCCCTGCCCGGCCTGCCCGACCGCTGGCACGGCGCGGCGGAATACATCGCGCTGTTCCCCAACACCCTGCTCGGCATCCATGCCGATCATTTCTGGGTGGTCTGGCTGGAGCCGCTGGCCGCCGACCGCACCCTGGAGCATTGCGAGATCTATTATTTCGACGCGGCCGCCCTGGGCGAGGCCTTCGGCGCCGAGCGCGCGGCCAACGCCCGGCAGTGGCAGACCGTGTTCGAGGAGGACCGCGGCGTGGTCGAGGGCATGCAGCGCGGCCGCGCCTCCCCCGCCTTCGAGGGCGGTGTCTTCTCCCCCGCCATGGACGGCCCGACCCATTGCTTCCACAAATGGATGGCCCGGGCGCTGGGGTGAGCTATGGCGGGCGGCCGGGACGGCGCCTCAGCCTGGAGGTCCGCCCCGACCGCACCCGTTGTTAGCCCTCTCCCCGAGGAGAGGGCTAAGAAATGGGCGGGCTACAGCCGCAGTACCATGTGCGGCCGGCCGTCGGAGGTCTTTTCCGCCGTCCGGCCGGCGCGGTCGATGGTGCAGGTCACCCGCCGGCGGTAGGCCGAGAAGCTGTCGAAGGTCACCACGTCGACCGGCTCGTCGAACCGCAGGGTGACCCGGTAGCGGTCCGGCGTCGTCAGCGCCTGGACGCCGATAACCTCGCCGTCGAAGGGCTGGCTCAGATAGTGCCCGCCGACCCGGTCGCCGACCGCCACCGGGCTCGGCCGCGGCCGGTTGCCGATGGCGGCATGCAGGGTGTTCCAGTCCTTGTAGCCGTGCTGATGCGCCAGCAGCTCCAGCGACCGGCCGTGGCCGATCGACGTGCCGTCGGCCGCCAGCGTGGCGCGCAGGCGCTTCGCCTGAGTCTTCAAGGCCTCGATCGAGGGGAGCGGAAGGGACGATCCGGTCATCACAATGCCTCACGCAGCGCTGCATGCGGGATAAGGGACGGTGCTCGCATTGCCATCGATCCGCATGACACTGGGTTCGGCGGATAGGATCGGAAGAAGGATTTCACCAAGGCTTGCGCCCGCGAGCGGCGGGGACCTTCAACCCCGCACCCGAAATGGGGAGGCGTCCGGCCGCTGTCAATCCGGTCACGGTCCGGCCCCGAGGCGGGGTTCGGCCAACCTATTGCGATTCGACATTTGGGGAATGGTCCGATCAGCCGAGGGCCTTCGTCAGCCGCGTGGAGGACTCTTCGCCTGGCGGCGGCGCGGCGGCGGGATCGACCGTGACGCGCCCTGGAGCCGATCGGCATCGATGTTGGCATTGTCAAACGTCGGAACGAGTGATGCGGTGAGCCGGACCGGCGCCAGACCGGCAATCCCAAGTCAGGCCCCCTCGATATTATTTTTCGGTATTCAATACGATTTCGAGGTCGAGAGTGATCCAGGAATTCGGGCCGTACTGAGCGTAGGTGCTGATCCAGCTGCACACGGTGTGCGTTCCCGCCACACTGAGCCGACTGGCGTAATCGAACTCCGGAATCGTCTCGCCCTCGATCGAAATGGGGAACCTGCCTAGCGGCAGCCGCCAGCTTTTCAATTCTCTGGGGCGAATCGTGCCATCGCCGCGCACCTGTCCCTCGGCGACCCTTTGGACGCCCAGATAGCCGCCAATTCCGTCGACTTCGAACCAGATTGCCCGCAGATACTGCGAATCGTCGTTATAGGCCTCGAGGTACATGTTGATCGCCTGAACGGCCTGTGGCCGGCGGACCGGCAGTTCGAACGTCACGCAGGCCTTCCGGTCGTTGCGGTAGGCGATCTGGCGATCGAACAAGCGGACGCGCCGCACCAGGCTGGTGCCGAGCGGAAGGTCAACGGCCTGCCCCTCGTCCCCGGTTCCGTGTGGGTACAGCATGCCGCGAGAGTTATCGTCGAAGACGTGATCGTCCAGCTCCGACAGGTCGGAGTCGGCGTACGACATCGGGTGGCCCGGGTCGTTTTCCAGTTCCTGTGTGGCCTGGACGGCCGGCGCATGGATGACAAGGGCAAGAAAAATCAGCCAACGCGTTCGCACGGGTGTGCTCCTTTTCACCGTTCTCGTCGCGCGCCGCGGGCCGCCTTTCCGCCACCGACCGGAATTCAGCCCGTCATGAGGCGGGGCGATAATGCCGACATGGCGGTAAAGATCGGCTTAACCTACAATACTTGGTTGTAGGGCGGCGTGGCCGGGCCAGGCGCTGACCGCCGCCGCCTCGGCGAGCTTCGCCGGCATCGCGTCGGTCCCTTCCGACCGCCAGTCGGCGTACAGCCCATGGATCGCAGCCGGGTTGGTGCGCGCGGTGGCGGAGATACAGCCGGCGCCTCAATCGGCCTGATACGGTGCACCGTATCCGGTTCCCGAATTAGGTCCGCCGGCAACGGCTCAGCCCAGCGTCTTCCTCAGCCGGGTCGAGAACCCCTCCCCGGCCAACGGTGCGGCGGCGGGATCGATGGTGGCGCGGCGGCGCGCCTCGTCCAGCGATACCCCAGGCTCCAGCAGGCCGAGATTGTGGACCAGGCGGTCGGAAAAGCCGGGAAACACGATCCGGTAATCGAAGACCCGGCGCCAGGCCGGCATCGGCGTCGCGTGTTTGGCGATGCCGGTGGTGCAGTTGTCGATCAGCGTGTTGTAGAAGCGCGGGCGCCGGTTGATCTCGTCGGCCTCGATGAGCATGGCGCGCAGCAGTTCCGCCCCGAGTTCGGGCGCGATGCGGATCGGGTAGAGCTGGACACGGTGCCCTTGGACATGACTGCGTAGCCCGATGACGTCGCGTTCGTCGCCGAGCACGTAGATCAGTTCGTAGTTCCGGAACAGGCCGCGGGCCGGGCTGTAGGTCTCGCCGCCGGTCCGGCGGGCCTCGATCGACAACGCCAGATAGGCGCCGTCGGCGAAGCCGAAGCTGAGGAAGGTGTGTGCGAGGCCGTCGAATTTTGAGAAATGGGTGATGCCGTACCAGACGCTAGTCAGTCGCGAGAGGTCGTAGGCGCGATCCTCGTAGACCGCCGCCGCGATGGTGCCGTCGCCGCGATAGCGGAATTTCCGCACATTGCGCACGGTCGCCATATCGCCGTCGAAGGCGACGGACGGCAACAGCGCGTGTTCCCGGGCCCAGTCCTTGTCATGGGTCGGCGCGCGCAGCAGGAGGAGCGGGACGAAAACCGCGACGGCAAGCATGCCGGCATGGCTCACCCGGCGGGCGATCCGCCTGAAGCGCCGCCGGCGTTTGCCTGCCATCACCGCCACCCTCATCGAGCCCCGGCCGGCAGCCGGGATGAAATCCAGTCCCGCTCGGCCAACACGGCCTTGGCTGCCTCCAACAGCACGAGCCGGTCGGAGAAGCCCAAATCCGCGCGGAAATCGACATGGTCGAGCCCGTCGATCAGGAACAGCCGCGCCTGTCCGGGCCCGACCGCCGCCGCCAAAGCGAAGCTCTCGGTAAAGGGAACCGCCGGATCGTCGCGGCCATGCACCAGGATCAGCCGCGCCCGCAAGGCGCGGAGGTCGCGGTGCGACGGCGACAGCGCCGCGAAGGTGTCGCGCAGATCCGGCGGCAGCGCCGCGATCAGCGCCGGGACCGCATCCGGATCCTCATTCTCCAGCAGGGCCAGCAGCGCCCGCCCCTGCGGCCCGAGCCGCGCCGCCAAATCGCTCACCGGGGCGGCCGGATCCACCTGGCGACGGCGGCCGATCGCCGCGAACAGCGCCCGGTCGGCGAGATCGTCGAGGCGCTCGGCGTTGACCGCGACGAACAGCCATTTCGCCAGGCCGCGCGGCTGTCCCTCCTGCCAGGGCTGCCCGGCGCCGGCACGGTATCGCCCGGTGGTCAGGTAGGTCAGCACAGCGGCCATGTCGTAATAGCCGCCGATGGCGACGATGAACTGGGTTTTCGCCGCGGCGTCCGGCTCGAGGGCGGCGAGCAGCGCCGGTCCGACCGCATAGGACACCGCCGCCAGCCCGACGGCGTGTGCCGGCGCCCCCGGTGCGGGCAGGCCGCCGAAAGCGACGACCGCATCGGCGATGGCGCGGGCATCCGACGGATCGACGGTCAGCCGGCGCAGATTGGGCAGGTCGGGCACCAGGACCGCGAACCGGGCCCGGGCCAGCGCCTCGGCCAACACCACGAGACGCCGGTCGCGCGGACCCTCGGGGGTCAGGCCAGGCACCAGCACCAGCCGGGCCAGCGGCCCTTCCGGCGACAGATAGAGGTCGCCCGCGCCGTCGCGGCCCTCGACGCGCCAGACGGCGTCCTGGCGGATCGGGGCCGGCGTCGTCCGGGTCAGGACGGAGGGCGCCCCGCCGCCGGCGATGTCCTCCAGCAGCAGCCGCGCCTCGTCGGCGCGCGGACCGCAGGCCGCCAACAGGAGCAGCAGCGCCAGCGGCAAGAATCCGATCCGTCGCCAACCCGGCGCGGATCGTGGCCCTTCTCGGATTGCGTCCATCCTCTTGCGGCCGGCGCCGGTCATTCCGGGGTTGCCCGGGCGCGATCCAGCCAATCGGCGATGGCGTTCATCGCGCCTTCGTCGATGGTCGTCCTGATCTTCCAATAGTCCTGCGGCAATCCGGTTTCCGACGGCTGGAATAGGTGGTTGAGCCCCGGCAGGATAAGCACTTCGGAGGCGGCGTCGACCAGCGTCGAGGTCATGCCCGGCGCATTGGCCGTGGCGGAGACCTGCAGATCCTTGTCGCCGAAGAGCGCCAGCACCGGCCCGTCATAGGCGCAAAGCGCCGAGACGGGGTCGAAATCGACGATCGACAGCCCCCAGGGTGTCGCCCACAAATCGAGGTTCGCGCGGATATCGGCTTCGGGGGCGCCTTCGCCGCCGAGGAAGGACCGGATCCGTTCCCCGGCCTCGCCCGGCGTTTCCGAGGACTGCAGGATCTCCATCAGCCGCGCCGCCTGGTTGACCTGAATGGCAAGCATCGCCTCGTCGATCCCGGACGCCCGGCCGATCTCCGCCTGCTGTCGCAGGACGACGGCGGACAGCACCTGGCTCGGCACGGCGAGCAGGACCATGAAATCCGGCCGCTCCATCGGCACCGCCATCGCGGCGACGGCGCCGCCCATGGAATGGGCGACAAAGCCGGCCCGCTCCGCGTCGATGGCCGGGTTGCCCCGCACCCAGGCCAGCGCGGCCGCCGCATCGGCGGCGAAGTCCGGGGTCGCGGCGGCCGCGAAGTCGCCGCCGCTGCCGCCGACGCCGCGATCGTCGCAACGCAGGACCGCATAGCCGCGCCGGGTGAGACGGTCCGACAGCACCAGGAACGGCTTGTGGCCGGCGACTTCCTCATTGCGGTCCTGGGGTCCGCTCCCGGTGACCATGACCACCGCCGGGAAGGGCCCGCCCCCCTCGGGCATCGTCAACTCGCCGGCGAGGGTGACGCCATCGGCGCCGCCCGGTACGGCCACCTCCCGCACCGCATAGGGCCGCTTCTTCGGCACCTGCGGACGCGGCACGAGGCTCACGACGATCGCGTCGAAGGCCCGGCCGCCGGCGCCGACGATCCGGAAGAACGCGCCGGCAACGATCTTCGCAAAGGACATCGGACCTCCGCCTGCCGGATGCCGCGCGCATGGGCCGTCGATCAGGTTGCTCGGAAACGGCCGACCGGCATCGCGGCCCGCCATGGGCTAGATCGAAACCGGCCGTGCCTTGGCGATGCGGTCGAATTCGAGCAGTGTCTCAAGGACGCCGCGCAGCTCCTTGAACGGAACCATGTTGGGGCCGTCGCTGGGGGCGCTATCGGGATCCCGGTGGGTTTCCATGAACACCGCCGCGACGCCGATGGCGATCGCCGCGCGGGCCAGCACCGGCACGAACTCGCGCTGGCCGCCGGAGGTGCCGCCGAGCCCGCCCGGCTGCTGCACCGAATGGGTCGCGTCGAACACCACCGGATAGCCGGTCTTGGCCAGGATCGGCAGTGCCCGCATATCGGAGACCAGGGTGTTGTAACCGAAGCTGACGCCGCGCTCGGTGAGCAGGACGTTGCGATTACCGGCCCCGGCCAGCTTGGCGGCGACATTGGCCATGTCCCAGGGCGCCAGGAACTGGCCCTTCTTGACGTTGACGGCGCGGCCGGTGGCGGCGGCGGCGAGCAGCAGATCGGTCTGCCGGCAGAGGAAGGCCGGGATCTGCAGCACGTCGACGGCCTCCGCCGCCTGGGCGCATTGCTCGGCGGTATGCACGTCGGTCAGCACCGGACAGCCTCTCGCCTCGCGCACTTCCGCCAGGATCGGCAGGCTCTTCTCGATGCCCAGCCCGCGCGGGCTGTCCGCAGAGGTGCGGTTCGCCTTGTCGAACGAGGTCTTGTAGATCAGGCCGATGCCGAGATCGGCGGTCAGTTCGACCAGCGCCTGGCTCATCTCCAGGGCATGGTCCCGGCTCTCCAGGGCGCACGGGCCGGCGATCAGCGTGAACGGACGATCGTTGGCGACGGTCAGGGCGCCGATCTGGACGGGGTGCGGCTTGGTCATGGGCATGGGACTCGTTTCTGAGACGCGAGTTTGGCGAGAGTGCGTTCGATGAGCGGGACGCGGAACAACGGATTACCACCAAGGCACAAAGGCACGAAGAATGAACGTCATTCCCGCGCAGGCGGGAATCCAGGAATCACGCTGGCGAAGGCGGCGCATCGGGGAGCGCTGGAT
>JABDIP010000258.1 GCA_013003675.1 Inquilinus sp. | reverse complement strand
GCGCAGCGGGTGCGGCGACGGGTTGTGGCGCCGCGGCGACCGGGCTCGGCGCCGGCCGCGGCCGGGGTCGCGGGGTCGCCACGCCGGGCGGCGGCACCGTCGCTTCGGCCGGCGGCTGGTCGGCGTCGGGTTCCCAATCGGCGGGGATGCCGCCGCTCGCCGGGGTGTCGGGTATCGCCCGCGGCGGCTGGAAGAATTCGCTCTCCGGAGCGAGGTCGCCGGTGTCGGACGGCAATGCGAATTCTTCGTCCGCCGTGGAGTCGCCGAGCAGGTCGAAATCGTCGGGAATGATGTCCCGCGCGCCGCCCGGCGACGCCGCTTCCGGCGTCCAATCGTCGCCGACCACCGGCCCGGCCCCGCCGCCGCCCGGCCCCGGCAGGTCGAACTCGGCGAACGGATCCTCGTCGGGGTTGTCGGCGTGCCCCGGCAGGTCCGATTCCTCGGCGAAGGGATCGGACGCCGTACCGAACCCGGCACCCGGCGCCAGCCCGAAATCGTCCTCCAGATCGTCGGCGATCGAGCCGCCGCTGCCGGCCGCGGCGCCGTCCGCCTCGATGCGGGCCTGAAGCTGGTATTCGCCCAGCGCGATGGTATCGCCATCCTGCAACGCATGGCTGTTGCCGCGCCCCAGGCGCTCGGCGGCGCCGTTGACGAAGACGCCGTTCGTGCTGGTGTCGGTGACGAAGATCTCGCCGCCCTGGAAATCGACGGCGCAATGATGCTTGGAAAGATGGCGGTTGGGGTCGTCGAGCTGCCAGTCGCTGTCGTCGCCGCGGCCAAGCGTGATGTTGCCGCCGTCGAAAGACCGTGTGTCGATCGGCGTTCCAAGATCGTCGTCGGCCCGTGACAGTATCAATGTGAGCTTCATCTTCGTTCCGAGCCCGCGGGCGCACCCGTCATCGGCGTAAGGGAGCCAGTCCTCTATGGCTTCGGTTTCCATTGTGTCGCATTCCAACCGATGATGCGACCGTCGGCGCGTCACCCGGTGGAAACGAGCCGCAAACGGAAACGGCGGGACCCATGGCCCCGCCGCAACCGCTAACGTCGGCACCGCGGTGCGGCGTCAGACAGCCTTCGACTCGACCAGGTCGTAACCCTTGGTGACCGGGCTTCCCGGCTCGTTGTTCTCCGCCAGCGGGACGTACTTCATCTCGAGCTTGGTGAAGTTCAGGCTGATCGACTCGGTCGGACGATCGCCGCCGCTCGAGCAGCTATAGCCGGTGACCAGCGCGTCGGTCAGGGTATAGGCCAGATAAGTCTCCCCCGGGCTGCCGGTCGATACCAGATGGATCTCCGCCTTCTTGCCCTTGTGCCCGACGCAGGCCTCGTTGAACAGGTGCGGCGACGACATGTCCATCTCCTTGGACATCGTCACTTCGCTGACGGAAGGCTGCGAGGCCTCACGATTCGCCGCACGACCGGTGTGCGTGCTGACGGCGCGGCCGACACCCCACTGCAACGAGTCGACGCCGATCCATTTCTTGTGGTCGGCATGCGTGGCGTTGCCGTCAATACCTTCAAGCTTCAGATAGATAGCCATTGTCTTGTACTTCCCTTCGCGGATCAAAAGGCCTGCGTGCGAACCATGCGACGACTGGCCCCGAGTTGCCGTGACGGCAGTCACAGCTGCCGGCTTTTTTCAGAAATTGTAGGTTTCGGACCCCGAACCTAGCCCCGTGGCGGGCCCCGTTCCCCTTTGGGTCGGAACCCTACCACCAATTTTAGTCAAATTCGACCGGTTTCCCTCCCCCTTGGCGGTCTTAGTCGATCTGATAGGTGAACGTCTCGTCGTCGCCGATCCCCACCGCCACCTTGCTCACCGAATCGCCGTCGGCCAACCGTCCCAGGAAGCGCGCGGCGAGTTCCGGCAACAGGGTGCGGGTAAGGATGTGATCGATGTTGCGGGCGCCGGTCTCGGTCTCCTGGCAACGCGCGACGATGCTGTCGATCAGCGCCGGATCGTACGAGAACGCCGCATTGTAGTTTTCCAGCACGCGCTTGGCCACGCGGTCGAGCTGGAGCCGGGCGATGCCTTTCATCACATCGTCGCTCAGCGGGAAATACGGCACCAACGTGACCCGGCCGAGAAAGGCCGGCTTGAACACCTGCATCAACTCCGGCCGCAGCGCCTCGGCCAGCCCCTGCTCGTCCGGCATGGTGTCCGGATCCTCGGCCAGCTTGTGGATCGTTTCGGTGCCGGCGTTCGACGTCATGATGATGACGGTGTTCTTGAAATCGATGTCGCGGCCCTCGCCGTCGCGCAGGATCCCCTTGTCGAAGACCTGGTAGAAAATGTCCTGCACGCCCGGATGGGCCTTCTCCATCTCGTCGAGCAGCACGACGCTGTAAGGCCGGCGCCGCACCGCCTCGGTCAGCACCCCGCCCTCGCCATAGCCGACATAACCCGGCGGCGAGCCCATCAGCAGCGAGACCTTATGCTCCTCCTTGAACTCCGACATGTTGATGACGGTCATGTTCTGCTCGCCGCCATACAGCAGTTCGGCCAGGGTCAGGGCGGTTTCGGTCTTGCCGACGCCGCTCGACCCGACCATCAGGAACACGCCGATCGGCTTGCGGGGATCAGTCAGCTTGGCGCGCGAGGTCCGCATCGCCTGGGCGATGGCATCGAGCCCGTGCGACTGGCCGATGATCCGCTCCTCCATGCGCTCCTTCAGGTGCAGCACCGCGCGAATCTCGTCCGACACCATGCGGCCGACCGGGATGCCGGTCCAATTGGCCACCACCTGGGCGACGGCATTGCCGTCGACACAGACGTCCATCAGCGGATCTTCGCCCTGGATTTCCACCAGCCTGGCGGTCAGCGCATCGAGCTCGGACCGCGCCGCGGCGACCTCCTCCGCCGATAGCGCCTCGGCGGCGACCGGCGCCGCCTCGCTGTCGGCGGTCGCGCCGGGCTCCACTTCGGACTCCGCTTCGGAATCTGGTCCGGAATCGGCGGCGGCCACGCCATGCGCCGATTCCAGCTTGTCGCGCAGCGCCCGGATCTGACCGATCAGCTCGCGTTCCTCGCCCCAGCGCTCCTTCAGCGCCGCCAATTCCGTCTCGACGCCCGCCTTCTCCTCGTTGAGTGCCGCGATCTGGTCTTCATGGCCGCCGCCGGTGGCGAGTTCGCGATCGAGGATGCCGATCTCGACCTCCAACTGCTCGATGCGCCGGGTGCGGTCCTCGACCTCGGCGGGCGTCGCGCTCTGGCTCATCGCCACCCGGGCGCAGGCGGTGTCGAGCAGGCTCACCGATTTGTCCGGAAGCTGCCGGCCTGAGATGTAGCGGTGCGACAGGCGGACCGATTCGACGACGCCCTCGTCGAGGATGCGCACCCCGTGATGCTGTTCCAGGGTGCCGACCAGGCCGCGCATCATGTTGACCGCCACCGGCTCGCTCGGCTCCTCGATCTTGACCACCTGGAAGCGCCGCGCCAGCGCCGCATCCTTCTCGAAGTACTTCTTGTATTCGGCCCAGGTGGTCGCCGCGATGGTGCGCAGCTCGCCGCGCGCCAGCGCCGGCTTCAGCAGGTTGGCGGCGTCGCCCTGGCCGGCCTGGCCGCCGGCGCCGATCATGGTGTGCGCCTCGTCGATGAACATGACGATCGGCTTGGGCGAGGCCTTGACCTCCTCGATGACCGATTTCAGCCGGTTCTCGAATTCGCCCTTCATGCCGGCACCGGCCTGCAGCAGGCCGAGATCGAGGGTCCGCACATCGACGTTCTGCAGCGCCGGCGGCACGTCGCCGGCGGCGATCCTGAGCGCGAAGCCCTCGACCGCCGCAGTCTTGCCGACGCCGGCCTCGCCGGTGAGGATCGGGTTGTTCTGCCGGCGCCGGGTCAGGATGTCGACGATCTGGCGGATCTCCGCGTCGCGCCCGAGGACCGGATCGACCTGCCCCGACCCTGCCCGCTCGGTGAGGTTGATGGTGAACTGGTCGAGCGCCGCGGTGCTGGCCGGGCCGCGCGGCGTGGCCGGAGCGCCCGGCGTGGCGCCGGACGCCGCCGCCGCCTCCGCCTCGCCCGCCGATTCCGACGTTTCCGCCATCAGCTTGGGCAGGTCGTTGCGCAGCGTCTCGGCGGGGATCTTGGCGAACTGGGCGGACGACTCCCGCGCCAGCGGTGCCAGCGACTCGTCCAGCAGCAGCGCCGCGACCAGATGGCCGCTGCGCACCTGCGGCGCGCCGTATTGCAGCGAGGCCAGCACCCAGGCTTCGCGAGCCAGGGCCACGACATGCGGCGACAGGGCCGGCGCGCGGGAGTTTCCGGTCTTCAACTTGTCCAGCACCCGGGTCAGGTCGGCGGACAGCCGCGCCGCGTCGACCTCGTATTGGCGCAGGATCACGGCAAGATCGTTGCCGCTGTCTTCCAGCAGCTTCAGCAGCCAGTGCTCGATCTCGACGTTGTAGTGGGTCCGCGACAGCGTAAGGCCGGCGGCGGCCTCCAGCGAGCGCCGGCACGGCTCGTTCAGTTTGCCGACCAGCGACTTCAAATTAACGGTGGCCATCTTGTGGCTGCCTCCTCCTGAGCGATCGACGGCGGGCGCCGTCGGCCGACCGGCCCGGGCTGGCGCCCCGGTGCTTGACGACACCCGGAACCGCGCCTCACACATGGAGGGCGGAACCGCCGGTTTTCTGTTTGCTTAACGGATGCCCCTACCCCCCTGCGGCGACTTGGCCGTGCCCCGGTCGCTCGTTGTGGGAACCTTGGTTAGCAAGAATACAAGATAATTTGCATCGAACAACCACTAGCCGCCGGTTTGCGCAACAAAGCCGATGGCGAACCCCTCACAAGCCGCCGAGGCGCTTGAGCAGCGGCAACGAAGTGTCCAGGAACGCGGCGATCATCTCGCTGGCGATCGCCTCGTTCTCGGCCTCCGACTCCGCCGCCTTTCCCTCCTTGATCATATGCTCGCCGCGGGCGCGGATCGGACCCAGCACATGGGGCAGCAGCGCCTCCACGGTCGCCTCGGCGCCGGCGGCCAGCGCCGCCACGGCCAGCCGGTCGACCGCGCTGTTGCGCAGCCCGCTCCCCAGCGCCGGCGCCGCGAAGGCTTCCTGCGACTCGCTGTCGAACAGTCGGGTCCGTTCGCCGAGCAATCGGTTCAGCCGCCGGGCCGGCGCCGGATCCGCGGTTCCGTCGCCGGCCAGCGGCATCGCATGGCCGGAACCGATCACCATCCCGGCCACCTCGACCGGCTTGGCGTCGTCGTGTCCCTTGACCGCCTCGCCGTCGACAAGGGCGCCGATCGTCGCCGGTCCCTCCGCCAAAACGTCGAAGATCGGCTCATAGACTTCCGGCGGAATCTGCGCCTCGGCGATCGGCACGCGGACCGTGCACGTCATCGACGACCGCGGCACCACGGCGGCGACCGCCATGCCCCGCAGCCGGTGCTCGCGCTCCAGGTTCGTCATCCGGCGCACGCCGCGGACGAAGATGTCCTTGCGCAGCCGCCTTGGCCGGCAGAGATCCTTCACGGTCTCCCTGAGCACCGGGTCGTCGACGTCGGTCAACAGGGCGCGCTGCTCCTCGGTCATCGTGAAGTCGAGGAAATTGTCGAAGATCTCCGCCGAGCCGACGAAATCGAGCTTTGCCGCCTCGAACTCGCGTGCCAGATCGGCAAAGAAGATCGGCGCCCAGCCAAGGTTCAGATACTCGTGGGCCAGGTACTTGCGGTCCCCGGAACGCAGCGTCTTGCTGATCTCATCCAGAACCGGGTTGTCGCTGAGCGGCCCCGACTTCGCGGCGCGGAGCTGCTCGGCGAAGGCGACGGCCCGCTCGATGCGCCGGCCGCCGCCGCCCTCGCCCCGCTCGGCGTGCTCGTAGAGCAGGCGCTGGACGGCAAGGCCGATGCTCCACGCCGGTAGCGCGTTGTAGCTGACATAGACGGCGCCCCCCGGCTTCACGAAACGCCGCAGGAAGGCAACGATCGACCGGCGGATCTCCGGCCCAACCCAGGTGTAGACGCCGTGCAGGGTGACATAGTCGAACAACGGCAGCGGCGGCGCAGCTGGTGCCAGCAGTTCGTCGAACCCGGCCTCGAGGAAGGTGACGTTGTCGATCTCCGCCGATTGCGCCAGCTCCCGGGCCCGGGCGATATGCGCCGGGTTGAAGTCGACCGCGTAGTATTGGGCGGCCGGATTGGCCGCCGCCAGAACCGTCGCGGTCAGCCCGAGGCCGCAGCCCAGTTCGCAGTAGGTATAGCCCGGCACCGCCGTCGGCGGCTCGCAGCCGTTCAGCAGGCAGACGAAATCGATGATCGACGGCGACTGGTCGCGGTAGAAACCGCCGATATACTCGATGTCCGAGACATAGCCCCGGCTCCAGGTGCTCATCCTGATAACCCTTTCACCGGCCTCGCGATCCGCCCGCTACAGGCGGTCGAGCCGGTAGACCGCGTCGTTGGCGTCGCTGTCGAGGTCGCCGCTCTTCACCCAGGTGTTCCAGCCCAGCCGCGGCACTTCCGCGCCCTCGCCAAGGAGTTGGCACGCCGGCACCTCGTCACGCGCCAACGATACCTGCACGTCGAAGCCGAGGCCCGGGCCGACGTAAAGCCGCGTCAACTGGGCCAGCTTGCGCAGATCCTCCCCCGACGGCATGAAGCGGAGGAACTGGCGATAGGTCAGCGGCCCCAACCGGATGCGGAACGCGCCCTGGACATCCCAGACCCGATCGCCGACCACGGCGTTGACGCCGAGCTCGCAGAACGCCGTCTCGCGATCGTGCGTCCCCGGCATCCGGCTGCGCTCGTCCACCGCCAGGTACATCCAGCGACCGCGGAACTGCTCGACCGACACCCGGCGCTCGAAATAGTCCGACAGCATCGCCTCCAGACCGGAGGCGGAAGTCGGCCCGTGCGCCAGATGGCCGGCGAAGTGAACCACCGCCTCGTCGTCGACCGCCAGCCGGCCGCGCATCTGGCCGGAGCCCAGCCCGACCAGGGCGAACAGGGCGGCGCTGATCGGGTCCTTGGCACCCGCCCCGCCGCGCTCATACGCCACCGGCAGGCGGTATTTCTCCCAGGCGCGATGGAACAGCGACACGATCCGGTGGTTGAACAGGTCGAGGAAGTCGCGCAGCGAGAAGCTCTTCGCCCGCACCGAGCGGATGAGCTGTTCGGTGAATTGCTGCGGCAGCACGCCGCTCGGGCCGGTCAGCCCCATGAAGGAAACGGTCAGCCGCGGCGGCGGGGCGGGCTGTGCCGGATCGGCCGCCTTCTGGGTCGTGAAGGCGGCGATCTGCGAGGTCGGGAATGACAGCGACTGGAGCGCCGCGAAGCGCACCGCCTCGCGCCGCGGGTCGCCGTCCTCGCCGACCGCGCGGCGGCCCTCGAAACGCGGGTCGCGCGCCTCCCGCCGCGCCGCCTGCTCGAGCAGCCGGACCGCCTGGAAGAACTCGAAGCGGTGCGGCTCCCGGGCCAGCCGCTCGATCAGAGAATGTGCCTGTCGCCGGCCCTTGGCAGCCATTTCCTCAGGATCCCCGGGCGTCCCCGCACCTTGGCGGTCAGCCGCGTATAGGAGTTGATGGAGCAGTAGAGGGCGAGAAAGCGCTCGAGCACCGAGGCCAGCAGGAACAGCCCGCTGCCGGAGAAGCGCGTTTCGTCGAATTCGATCGTCACGTCGACGCCGCGGCAGAAGGCGCCCATGTCCTTCGCCGGCGCCCGCGCCGAGCCCAGCGTGCTCTTCACGCTCAGGACGCTGTCGATGACCGCGCGGGTCTCCGCGGAATCGCGGAAGTCGTAGAGGCGCAGGATGTCGCGCAGCGCCTCGACCCCCTCCTCGTTGTCGGTCAGCGACAGATGGTTGAGGGTGAGATGCGACACCAGCCGCCACCGCCCGCGCTCGCCGCTCGGCGGCCGCAGGGTCGAGGTCGGCGGCGTCACGCAGGCCAGGCTGGCGATCGGCGACGCGCCCTCGACGAGTTGCAGC
>JABDIP010000247.1 GCA_013003675.1 Inquilinus sp. | reverse complement strand
CGAAGGAGGAGTTGGCGCCGTTCTCCAGCAGCCGCCGGACCAGATAGGCCAGCAGGTCGCGATGGGCGCCGACCGGCGCGTAGATGCGGCAGCGCGAATTCTCCCGGCTGCGAACGGCGTTGTACAGCGCTTCGCCCATGCCATGCAGCCGCTGGAACTCGAAAGGCTGGCCGTCGGCGGAAAGCTTCAGGACCGCCGACACCGTGTGCGCGTTGTGGGTGGCGAATTGTGGATAGACGCGATCCGTCATCGACAGCAGTTTCGCCGCGCAGCAGATATAGGACACGTCCGTTGCCGCCTTTCGCGTGAAGACGGGGAAGTCGGCGATCCCGTCCACCTGGGCGCGCTTGATCTCGGTGTCCCAATACGCGCCCTTCACCAGCCGCACCGTGATCCTGCGGTCCAAGTGCCGGGCAAGCGCGTGGAGCCAGTCGATGACGTGGGGCGCGCGCTTGTCATAGGCCTGGACGACGACGCCGAAGCCGTCCCAACCGGCGAGCTCCGAATCCCGAACGACGGCCTCGATCACGTCGAGGGAGAGATCGAGGCGGTCGGCTTCTTCCGCGTCGAAGGTGAGGCCCATATTGGCCTTCATGGCCATCAACGAGAGCGCCTTGGCACGGTCGACCAGCTCGGCCATCACCCGCTCTTTCTGGCTGACCTCATAGCGCGGGTGAAGCGCCGAAAGCTTGATCGAGATGCCGGGGTTGTCGTGGCTGTCGTCGGAGTTGCAGCGGCCGGCCAGCGCCGCGATGGAATCCCCATAGGCTGCGAAGTACTTCTGCGCGTCCTTCGCCGTCAGGGCGGCTTCGCCGAGCATGTCGTAGGAATAGGTGAAGCCCGATTTTTCCTGCTGCTCGCCTCGCGCGATCGCCGACTCGATCGTCTCGCCGAGGACGAACTGGCTGCCGAGTTCCTTCATCGCGCGCTTCACGGCGGCACGGATGACCGGCTCGCCTAGGCGCTTCACCGCGCCACGAAGCACGCCGGCAAGGCCGCCGGCGGAGTCCTCGTTCAGCACCGTGCCGGTGAGCAGCAACGCCCAGGTCGACGCGTTGACGAGCGGCGAACTCGATCGCCCAAGATGCTCGCCCCAGGAGGAGGGGGCGACCTTGTCCTCGATCAGGGCGTCGATGGTTTCCGCGTCGGGCACCCGCAACAGGGCCTCGGCCAGGCACATCAGCGCGACGCCCTCGTCGGTCGATAACCCGTATTCGGCGAGGAACACTTCCATCAGGCCGGGCTTTCCGGTCTCCCGGATGTCGTTGATGGTGCCTTCCGCCCGGCGCGCGATGCGCCCGCGTGTCGCCTCGGATATCGCCGCTGTCTTGACCAGCGCGTCCAACGCCGCCGTCTCGTCGCTCAACTGCGCGGCGCGAATATGCTTCCTCAGTGCCCTTAGAGTCTCCACGGCGATGACCTTCCCGATGCCATGGACGGCAGAATATCATTTGCCCGAAGGGCAAGTTCCCTTATTTTCCTGAGATCGCGCGCCGATGGATCGAAATCTTCCGGAAGGACATGCCTGTTGCCGGAGAATGGAAAAGAAATCGGGCAACTGGACCGGTTCGATCGCCGAATCCTGGAAATCCTGTCGCGAGAAGGCAGGATGCCGGTCACCGAACTGGCCCAGCAGGTGGGGCTCTCCAAGAGCCCTTGCCAGGTGCGGGTAAGGCGGCTGCGGGAACGGGGGTACATCCTCGGATTCCGCGCGGTTCTCGACCCGCAGATGCTCGGTCTCGAGCATGTCGCGTTTGCCGAGGTTAAGTTGAACGACACCACCGAGCAGGCGCTCCGGGCCTTCAACAAGGCGGTGCGCGACATCGCCGAGGTCGAGCAATGCCACATGATCGCCGGGCCGTTCGACTATCTCCTGAAAGTCCGAACCAGGGACATCAAGGCCTATCGCCGGGTGCTGGGCGAGCAGATCTCGGCCCTGCCCAACGTGGCGAACACCTCGACCTATGTCGCCATGCAGGCGGTGAAGGACGACGGGATGTGAGTGTCCGGTGCGGCCCCGCCGTGGCCGTCGCGCCGGCCGGCCTGCGCGGTTATCATGATCGCGTCATGGAGTTCGGCGGGCCGGGGGTGCGCGGTCCGGCTGTCAGGAGGGGGCGGGTATGTCCGAGTTGTTGTTGAGGAACCATGCGCCGGGCGGCGATGGGTTGATCCATCGGGTGACGCCGGAGAGCGCCGGCTGGGGCCATGTCGGGTTCGAATTGTTCCGGCTGCGGCCCGGACAGCGGCTGGAGGCGGCGACCGGCGAGCGCGAGGTCTGCCTGGTGCTGGTCGGCGGCCGGGCGAGCGTGACCGCCGGCGGCGAAAGCTTCGGCGAGATCGGCGAGCGCGCCGGCCCGTTCGAGAACAAGAAGCCCTATTCGGTCTATGTGCCCTGGCATCGCGAGTACGCGGTCGAGGCGGTGACCGATCTGGAACTCGCGGTCTGTTCCGCACCCGGCGGCGGCGATCTGCCGGCGCGGCTGATCGGGCCGGAGGAGGTCACATACACGGTCCGCGGCAAGGGCACCAACACCCGGCACGTCTACGACATCCTGCCGGAATCGGCGCCGGCCCACGCGCTGCTGGTGGTCGAGGTGATCACCCCCGGCGGCTGCTGGTCGTCCTATCCCTCGCACAAGCACGACACCGACAATCTGCCCGAGGAGTCGCTGCTGGAGGAGACCTACTACCACCGGCTGAACCCGCCGCAGGGCTTCGCCTTCCAGCGCGTCTACACCGAGGATGGCACGCTCGACGAGACCATGTGCGTACAGGACGGCGACGTGGTCATGGTGCCCAAGGGCTATCACCCCTGCGGCACCGCCCATGGCTACGACCTCTATTACCTCAACGTGATGGCCGGGCCGAAGCGGGTGTGGAAGTTCAACACCGAGAAGGTGCATCGCTGGCTGCTGGAGGCCTGAAGCGCGGCGGCGATTGGCGCTGTCGATTGACAAGCCTTTCGCCGATGGCGTCTGATCTTGCGGACAACAAGCGTGCCGGAACCGGCACTAGAACGACAGAGAGGGAGGGATCGATGCAACAGACCAGCAAGCGTGTGCTCGCTATCGCCATGGGGGTAGCGGCCGCGGCGGTCGCCGGCGTGGCCCAGGCGGACACGTCCGACAGCCGCATCGCGCTGTCGAACAACTATGCCGGCAATTCCTGGCGTCAGGCCATGCTGCGCAGTTGGGAGAAGGTGGGCAGCGCCGCTGTCGCCGACGGCGTCGTCGCCGCGGCCGATGCCTTCACCACCGCGGAGAATCAGGTCACCGAGCAGGCGGCGCAGATCCAGAACCTGATCCTGCAGGGCTACGACGCCATCGTCATCAACGCCGCCTCGCCGGACGCGCTGAACGGCGCCGTGCAGGAGGCGTGCGACGCCGGCATCACCGTCGTCTCCTTCGACGGCATCGTCACCGCGCCCTGCGCCTGGCGGATCGCCGTCGACTTCAAGCAGATGGGCAAGGACGAGGTGCTGTATCTCGCCGACAGGATGCCCCAGGGCGGCAATCTGCTGGAGATCCGTGGTCTCGCCGGGGTGTTTGTCGATGACGAGATCAGCGCCGGCATCCACGAAGGGGCGGCCGAGAACCCGCAATTCACCGTCGTTGGCTCGGTCCATGGCGACTGGGCCCAGGACGTGTCGCAGAAGGCAGTCGCCGGCATCCTGCCGTCGCTGCCGCAGATCGACGCGGTGGTTACCCAGGGCGGCGACGGCTATGGGGCGGCCCAGGCATTCCGTGCCGCCGGTCGCTCGACGCCGTTGATCGTCATGGGCAACCGCCATGACGAGTTGACCTGGTGGAAGGAACAGAAGGACGAGACCGGCTACGAGACCATGTCGGTGTCGATCGCTCCGGGCGTCTCCACCCTGGCCCTGTGGGTGGCGCAACAAGTCCTCGACGGCCAGGACGTGCCGAAGGATCTGGTGGTGCCGTTCCTGCGCATCGACCAGGACAACCTCGAGGAGAACCTGGCCAATACCGAGCCCGGCGGTGTCGCCAATGTCGAGTACACGCTCGATGACGCCAAGGCGGTGATCGCGGAGGCGATGTAGGGCGGCACCGGCGTGTTGCCGCGCGCCAACCTGCCCGGCTGAACCCGGTCCCGAGCATGACCGGGGCGAGGCTGCCGATCGTCGAACTGGACGGCGTCGAAAAGCATTTCGGCGCCGTCCGCGCGCTGGTCGGCGTCGAACTCTCGGTCGGCGCCGGCGAGTGCCTCGGCCTTGTCGGCCACAACGGCGCTGGCAAGTCGACGCTGATGGCCATCCTGGCCGGCACGCTGGCGCCGGGCGGCGGCCGCATCACGCTCTCGGGCCGGCCGGCGGGGACGCATTATTCGGTCGGCGCGGCGCATCGCGCCGGCATCCGCTGTGTCTTCCAGGAACTGTCGCTCTGCCCGAACCTGACGGTGGCGGAGAACGCGCGCATCCTGCACCCGGCCCTGCGCGGATTTGGCTGGCGCCGCCGCGCAGCGACGCTGATCGGTGCCAAGCTCAACGAGATCTTCCCCGGCCACGGCATCGCCGGCGGCGAACCGGTCGGCGATCTGTCGATCGCCCGGCGGCAGATGGTCGAGATCGCCCGCGCCTTCACGGTCACCGATGCCGCCGCCGATCTGGTGATCCTCGATGAGCCGACCTCGTCGCTCGACGCGGTGGTGGCCGGCCAGTTGCTGGCCTTCGTGCGGCGGTTCGTCGAAACCGGCGGCGCCTGCATCCTGATTTCGCATTTGCTGGGCGAGGTCCTGTCGACCGCCGGCCGCATCGTCGTCATGCGCGACGGCGCCGTCGTCGCCGCGCGCCAAGCCGAGGACTTCACCCGCGACACGCTGGTGCAGGCGATGGGCAGCGTCGCCCGCGCCGAGGGCGGCGCGCCGGCGGCGTTCGCCTCGAAACGCGCCGACGAGCCGGTGATCCGCGCGCGGCCGCTGGGACAGGGTGCCGGTGAGGCGCTGGCGGCCTATCGCGGCGAAGTGGTCGGCCTCGCCGGGCTGGGCGGCCACGGCCAGACCGAGACCCTGCTGGAGATCTTCGCCGGCCGCGGCGACCGGCCGATGGCCCTGGTTGCCGGCGACCGGCAGAGCGACGGCATCTTCCCGCTCTGGTCGATCGCCCGGAACATCGGCATCGGTTCGATCCGGGGGCTGTCCCGCCTCGGGCTGGTCGACGCCGTGGCGGAACGCCGGCTCGCTGAGACTTGGCGCCAGCGCATCGGCATCCGCACGCCGGACATCGGCAACCCGATCCTGTCGCTGTCCGGCGGCAACCAGCAGAAGGCACTGTTCGCCCGGGCGCTTGGCTCCGAGGCCGAGATCATCCTGATGGACGATCCGATGCGCGGCGTCGACATCGGCACCAAGCAGGAGGTCTATCGGATGATCCGCGCCGAGGCGGAGAAGGGGCGGACCTTCCTCTGGTACACGACCGAGATGGACGAGTTGATCCACTGCGATCACGTCTATGTCTTCCGCGACGGCCGTGTCGTCGCCGATCTGCCGCGCGACCGGCTGAGCGAGGAGGCGGTGCTGCACGCCTCCTTCGGGGAGGCGGCGTGAACGCCGTGCTGCTGTCGCCGCGCGTGCTGCGCAGCCTGCTGCCGGCGGTCTCTCTGGTCGCCCTGCTCGCCGCGATCTTCTATCTGCAGCCGCGGGCGATGAGCTATCTCGGTCTCAACCTGCTGCTCAATCTGGCATTGCCGATCGCCTTTGCCACCATCGCCCAGATGTGCGTGATCACGGTCAACGATCTCGATCTCGGCATCGGCACCTTCGTCGGGCTGGTCGCCTGCATCGGCGCGACCTGGCTGCGTGACACGCCGCTGCTGGGGGTGGCGGCGCTGCTCGCCTGCGTCGCCGGCTATGCGGCGCTTGGCGCGCTGATCCATTTGCGCAACCTGCCGGCGATCGTGGTCACGCTCGGCATGTCGTTCGTCTGGCTCGGCCTCGCCCTGCTGGTGTTGCCGACGCCGGGCGGCAAGGTGCCGGATTGGATCCGGGCGGTGATGACCTTCAAGACGCCGGGTGTTCCCTTCGCCATCTACGCCTCGGTCGCGCTGGCCGCGATCGTGCATGTCGGGCTGATGCGCTCGGCCTATGGCGTCGTGCTGCGCGGTGCCGGTGGCAACCCGCGCTCGGTCGCGCGGGCCGGCTGGTCGCTGCTGCGCACCAAGGTGACCATGTACGCGCTGGCCGGGGTGTTCGGCGTGCTCTCCGGCCTGTCGCTGATCGGCCTGACCACCTCGGCCGACGCCAATATCGCGCTGCGCTACACGCTCCTGTCGATCGCCGGGGTCATCCTTGGCGGCGGCGAGTTCGTCGGCGGCCGGGTCTCGCCGGTCGGCGCGGTGATCGGCGCTGCGACGCTCACCCTGGCCGGCTCGTTCCTGTCCTTCCTGCGCATCTCGCCCGATTGGCAGATCGGCGCCCAGGGCGCGATCCTGATCGTTGTGCTGGCGCTGCGGGTGCTGATCAACCGGCTGGGCACACGGCGATGAGTGCGCTTGCGGCGCGGTTGAGGGCGGTCGGCGAGTGGCCCTGGATATGGGCATACGGCGCCGCCCTGCTGGTCTGGCTGGCCACCATCGTCTTCACCGGCGGCCAGGGTGCCGGCCAGATGCTCACCGCCGCGTTCTCCTTCGCCGCCTTCTCGGTGATCGTCGGCATCGGCCAGATGCATGTGATCACCCTGGGCCCCGGCAATGTGGATCT
>JABDIP010000242.1 GCA_013003675.1 Inquilinus sp. | reverse complement strand
ATGACGGTCGGCATCGCGCCGGCCGACCGCATCTTCTATTCCGCCGCCAGCGGGCCGGGCAGCCCGGTGGTCTATGTCGGCTCGAAGACCGGGCGCGACGGCATCCACGGCGCCACCATGGCCTCGGCGGAATTCTCCGAGGGGGCGGAGGAGAAGCGGCCGACGGTGCAGGTCGGCGACCCGTTCACCGAGAAGCTGCTGCTCGAGGCCTGCCTGGAGTTGATGGCGACCGACACCATCGTCGCCATTCAGGACATGGGCGCGGCCGGATTGACCTCCTCCTCGGTGGAGATGGCCGACAAGGGCGGCTGCGGCATCGCGCTGGACCTCGACCTCGTGCCGCAGCGCGAAACCGGCATGACGCCCTACGAGATCATGCTCTCGGAGAGCCAGGAGCGGATGCTGCTGGTGCTCAAGCCCGGGGCGGAGGATCGCGCCCGGGCGATCTTCGAGAAATGGGAACTGGATTTCGCAATCATCGGCCGGGTCACCGAGACCGGCCGGCTGGAACTGCGGATGCACGGCACCGTCGCCGCCGACATCCCGGTCGGCCCGCTGGTCGGCCAGGCCCCGGAATACGACCGACCCTGGGTACCGAGCGAGAAGCGCCCGACGGTGCCGGCGGCCGAGGTGCCGCTGCCCGAGGCGCCGGAGGCGGTGCTGCTGCGACTGCTCGCCTGCCCCGACCTCGCCTCCAAGCGCTGGATCTGGGAGCAGTACGACAGCACGGTGATGGCCGACACCATGGCCGGCCCCGGCGGGGATGCCGCCCTGGTACGGGTGCACGGAACCAACAAGGCACTGGCGATCACCACCGATTGCACGCCGCGCTATTGCCTGGCCGACCCGAGGACCGGCGGCGCCCAGGCGGTGGCCGAGGCGTGGCGCAACCTGACCGCAGTCGGCGCCCGGCCGCTGGCGGTAACCGACAATCTGAACTTCGGCAACCCGGAACGGCCGCCGATCATGGGCCAGATCGTCGACTGCCTGCAGGGCATGGCCGAGGCGTGCCGGGCGCTCGACTTCCCGGTCGTCTCCGGCAATGTCTCGCTCTACAACGAGACCGATGGCGAGGCGATCCTGCCGACCCCGACCATCGGCGCCATCGGCCTGCTCGACGATTCCGGGCGGCATTGCGACAGGGCGCTGAAGGCGGAAGGCGAGACGCTGCTCCTGATCGGCGAGACCGCCGGCCATGTCGGCGCCTCGCTCTATCTGCGCGAGGTGCACGGCCGCGAGGACGGCGCGCCGCCGCCGGTCGACCTGGCCGCCGAACGGCGCAACGGCGACTTCGTCCGCGGTCTGATCGCCGACCGCCTGGCCACCGCCTGCCACGATGTGTCCGATGGCGGCCTCTACGTCGCGGTCGCCGAGATGGCGATGGCCGGCGGCATCGGCGCCGACATCGCGCTGCCCGACGGCGTCGAGCCGGCCGGCTGGCTGTTCGGCGAGGACCAGGCCCGCTATCTGGTCGCCACGACCGATGCCGAGGCGGTGCGGAGCCGTGCCGAGGCGGCGGGCGTGCCGGTGCTGGCGCTCGGCCCGACCGGTGGAGATGCGTTGACAGTGAACGGCCAAAACGCCATATCGGTGGGCGAGACGCGACGGGCCCATGAGGGCTGGCTGCCCGCCTACATGGCCCGCGATATTGGCATGGGCTGATCGCGCGACCGCGACGGAGAACTCATAAAATGGCCATGGACCCGGCGGAGATCGTCCAGTTGATCAAGCAGGGCATCCCCGATTCCGAGGTGCAGATCGAGGATCTGCGCGGCGATGGCGATCACTACGCCGCCTATGTCGTCAGCCCCTCCTTCACCGGCAAGACCCGGGTGCAGCAGCACAAGATGGTCTACGACGCCCTGCAGGGCCGGATGGGCAACGAGCTGCACGCCCTGGCGCTGCAGACCAGCGCGCCGCCGGCCACCTGATCCCCGGCCTCCGACCCCTTCCCCCGACCCAGGACACCCGCGATGAACACCATGGAAAACCCGGTCCACGAGGCCATCCGCAAGGAAGTCACCACAAACGACGTCGTGCTCTACATGAAGGGCTCGCCGGTCTTCCCGCAATGCGGCTTCTCCGCCGCCGTGGTTCAGGTGCTGACCCATCTGGGGGTGCGCTTCAAGGGCGTCGACGTGCTGACCGACCCGGGCCTGCGGCAAGGCGTCAAGGAATTCAGCAACTGGCCGACCATTCCGCAGCTCTATGTGAAGGGCGAGTTCGTCGGCGGCTGCGACATCATCCGCGAGATGTACCAGACCGGCGAATTGAGCGAGATGCTGAACACAAGCGGCATCGAGCTTCAGCCGCAGGCATAGCAGGCGGTATGTAGGCGGACATACGGCTCGGGGCGGTCACCTTCGCCATCGAGCGGCGAGAGATGCCTCGTCGGACTGCAGGTCATCCGGCGGTTTCGCAGGCGAGTCCTGGCGAAGCTGGCATGAAGGATGGAGCGATACCATGACAACGGTTCAGCAACTGCTCGATGCCAAGGGCCACGAAGTCTATTCCGTGCGCCCCGACGACACCGTGCTGGATGCGCTCAAGATGATGGAAGACAGGGACGTGGGCGCGCTGGTGGTGAAAGACGGCGACAGGTTCGTCGGCATGTTCACCGAGCGCCAATACGCCCGAAACGTGTTCCTGAAAGGCAGGTCGTCGCCGAAGACACTGGTCCGCGAAGTTTTGGAGACAGACGTCATCTGCGTGGGGCCCGAACAGACCGCCGATGCCTGCATGGCGCTCATGACCGAAAAACGAGTCCGATACATTCCGGTCCTTCGCGACGAACGTCTCGTCGGGATAATCTCGATCGGCGACCTGTTGAAAAGCATCATCGCCGATCAGGAATTCACGATCGAACAGCTCGAACACTTCATTCGCGGCTGAAGAAAATCGGCGTGCCTATGCCAACGCCTGTGATCCGGACGGTGCCCGCCAGTGACGTGGTACATGGCACAGGGTCAGTAGCCGGCGGCGCCTGAGGCGCCCGGAACGTCCCATCGATCGCGGCGTCTGCTTCAAGGTCGTCGACGCGCTGACCGGCCCCGGCCCGCAGCATCGGCCTTCAGCCGCAATCCTAGCCCGCACTTCTCACCATTGCCACGGCCTGCGTCGCGTCCGGACGGTCCGATCCGCCAGGAAAGGGCCGAAG
>JABDIP010000238.1 GCA_013003675.1 Inquilinus sp. | reverse complement strand
CCGGCCGGCGGCGACATTCCGGACCCGGAACGGAACGAGAAATTCGCCCACAAGCTCCAGGTCCTCGACGAGATGACCGCCTGGTGGCTGGCCGATCGCAGCGCCGACCGGCCAATGGTGCTGGTCGGCGACCTCAACATCGCGCCGCTGGAGACCGATGTCTGGTCGCACAGGCAGTTGCTCGACGTGGTCAGCCACACGCCGATCGAGGTCGACAAGCTGACCGCCATGCAACGCTCGCTCGGCTGGGTCGACGCGGTCCGCACCTTCGTGCCGCCGGAGCAGAAGCTGTTCAGCTGGGGGAGCTATCGCGCCCGCGACTGGGAGGCGTCGGACCGCGGCCGTCGGCTCGACCACATCTGGACCACCCCGCCCCTCGCCCCGGCCCTGCGCGGCGCCGGCGTCGAACGGGCGGCGCGCGGCTGGGCGCCGAAGCCCTCCGACCATGTGCCGGTCTGGGTCGATCTCGACGTTTGACCCGAGGTTTCGGAGGACCCGAGCGGTACTCTCAGGTCACCCATCCTCCGACCTTTACGAATGCGTTTGCGGATCGGTCGTATCCCCAGCAATGGGCCTCGGTGGAATCGATGAACCCACAGACGATGTGACCGGGCGGGCTGTCGGGCAGCGAGCCGGAGACGGCCTCGGCCTGAGCGATCGCGGCATTCAGGTCAGCGGCTTCCGATGGTGAGAGGCACCTCAACTCGGGTCGGCCGGCGAATTCCGCCAGCTCGAATAGCGCGCCGCCGGCATAGGCGTAGTAGGCGCCGGCCGTCCCGGTCTCGTCCAGGGCCGCAAAGGCGTGTTCCGGCGAACCGCCGCCGGTGAAATCCCCGCCGCAGTGTGCGCCCACGCTCAGCGCCACGCCCTGCTCGTCGAGCGCTGCTTGCAGTCGATCGGTGGTCGCTTGGTCGTCACGCTCCCCGGCGGTTGCCTCGACACCGAGGGCAAGGCCCGCAATCAGACACAAGGCCCATGATTTCATCATCCGGGTCGGCTCTCCTCGTGGGCGAGATAGAGCGCGGCGGTCACGATGAACGCCGCGCCAATCCACAGAACGCGATCCGGCGCCTCGCCGAAAGCGACGAAGGCGACCAGCGCCGAGAACGGCAGGCGGGCGAAGTCGAACGGGCCGAGGAAGCTGGCGTCGGCGGCGGCGAAGGCACGCACCAGCGCCAGCTGCGCGGCGGCCGCGCTGAGGCCGAGGGCGGCCAGCGGCAGCGCGTGCGCGGCGGTCGGCGCCTGCCAGACCGGCAGCGCCGGCACCAGCAGGATCGGCGTCATCAGGACCAGCAGGTAGAGGACGATCGAATCGGCGGTCTCGGTCGCCGACAGCCGTTTCACGATCAGCGACGAGGCGGCGAAGAACAGCGCCGCCGCCAGCGGCAGCAACGCCTCGAGGCGAAACGTCTCCAGCCCGGGGCGGAGAATCACCAGCACGCCGAGGAAGCCGACCCCGGTCGCCGCCCAGCGCCGCCAACCGACCCGCTCGCCAAGGAACGGCGCCGCCCCCAGCGTCGCGAACAACGGCGCGGTGAAGGTCAGCGCCACCACCTCGGCGACCGGCAGCTCGCGAAACGCGAGGGTCAGGAACAGCACCCCGATCGCCGCCGCCACCACCCGTATCGCCTGCAGGAAAGGCCGCCGCGTTCGATAGCTCGCACCCCCGCGCAGCAACACCCAGGGCAGCAGAAGCAGCAAAGCGATGCCGTATTGCAGGAAGGCGACCTGATAGGGATGCAGGCTGCCGGTTGTCAGATGCCGCAGCAGGCTGTTGCCGATCGCGAAGCAGGCACCGGCGGCGACCATCCACAACGCCCCGCGCAGCGGCGCATGAACCGCCGAAAGCGACGCCGCGCCCATCCCCTCACCCTGCCCGGTAGAGGAAATAGCGGCCGGGCTTCACGCCTTCCGGTTCGGGCAGCTTGCCCCAGCCCGCCACCGCGAACAGATGGTTGGCGACGACGATGCCGCCGGGTGCGACCAGCGCCGCCAGCAGCGGACCGACCATGGCGGCCAACCGGGCGTTCGCCGCCTCGTCGCCGGTGCCGAGATCGGTGTGGACCAACGCCGCGCTTCGCCCCAGCCGCTCGGTCGCCAGCGGCAGCATCTCGTCGACCTCGCCGAGGAAGAGCCGCTCCTGCGGCGGGATGCAGGCCGGATGGGCGGCGATCCGCCGGTCGAAGACATAGATCTCGCGGTCGGGCAGGATCTCGCGCAAATGGTCGTAGGTGCGGCCGTTTCCGAGCCCCAACTCGAGCACCGGGCCCGGCAGATCGGCGATCGCCGCCGCCGCCCAGTCGAGGCAGGCGCGCTGCGCCTGCATGCGCCGGATGAAGCTGTCCAGCCGGCTCAACGCCGCGCCTCCGGCGGCCGGCCGACGCGGCTCACGCCCCGGCCTGCTTGTATTGCGCCAGTTCCTTGGTTGTCGCCTCCAGGCGCTGGGCCAGCACCCGCATGATCTCCACCGCCATCTGCGGAAATTCGGTGATCAGCCGGAAGAACAGGTCCTTGGTGATGCACAGCGTCGTCATGTCCGACCTGGCGCGCACCGTCGCCGTGCGCGGCACGTCGCAGAGGATGGCGATCTCGCCGACGAAATCGTTCTTGCCGATGGTTGCCACGGTCAGCGGCCCGGACGGCGTCTTGACGATCACGTCGGCCTCGCCGTCCATGATGATATGGGCGGCGGTGCCCATCTCGTCCTGCTCGAACAGCGTATCGCCGGCCTTGTAGCGCAGCCGTTCGCTGGTGAAGGCGAGCAGCTTCAGCTTCGAGGTCTCGATATTGGCGAAGAGCGGAATCTTCTTCAGTAGTTCGACTTCTTCGGTCAGGCTCACCGCCTCTTCCTCCCTTGCTTCCGCGATGTCATTCCGCGGCCATCAACCCGCGCAACACGCTGCCGTCCCGGTCCAGCGAGGCGAAATCGCCCTGCCCCGCCACCCGGCCGTCCTTGAGCACGACAATCCGCTCGAAATCGACGCAGATGCTCGGCCGGTGCGGCGCCCAGACCAGCCCGCCATCGGCGGTCAGCCGGCGGATGGTCCGGTGCACCCGGTTCTGGCTGGCACCGTCCAGGCTGGCCGTCGCCTCGTTCAGGATCAACAGCTTCGGCCGCTTCAACAGCGCCCGGGCCAACGCCAGCTTCTGCCGCTGAACCGACGACAACCGGGCGCCGGCGACGCCGACCGAGAAATCCAGCCCGACGGCGCTGATCTTGGTATGCAGGTCATACTCCTCGACCACCTCGGCGATCAGCGCCTGGACCGTATCGCCGCTGCCGGCCTGGCCATATCTTATCTTGCCGAACAGGATGTTGTCCTGAATCGTTGAGGCGGCGTTGTAACGGTCGGAGTCGAAGAACTCGACCGCGCCGCGCAACGGGCCGGGCAGCTCATCGGCGAACATCCGGCGCGCCTTCAGCAGCTGCTCCTGCATGTCGCCCTCGATCAGGCCCAGGCGATGGCGGGTCGGGATCAGCTTGAATGGCAGCGCCATCAGCCGCGCCCGGTCCTCGGCCTTCAGCCCGCCATGGCCCTCCTTGGCGATGCGCACGACCAGCGGCTGGAAGTCCGGCAGGTCGTCGGAGCTGATGAAGCTGAACTGCTCGAAGAACTCGTGCCCGGGCGGCAGATCGGCGAACAGCTCGATCATCGTCTCGGCGACCTTGGTGCCGATTTCGATGAAGGTCTGGGTCAGCCCGACCTTTTCCAGCACCTCCAGCACATAGGGCTGCTCGGCCAGCCCTTCGAGCGCGAAGGTCGGCCCGACGGGCGTACCGAACAGCACGTTCTCGGCGACCGTGGCGCTCATATTGTAGCGCTCGGCATCGAACGGCTCGACCACGCGGGCCACCGATTCGTCGCGTAGCCGGGCGCGGATGGCGCGGCGGGCGCGCAGGATGTCCTCGGCCATCTGCGGGCTGTCGGCCGGGTCGATCGTGCCGTTCAGCCCCATCCGGTAGACGTCGGCCGCCATGTCGACCGCCTCCAGCACCTCCAGCCCTTTCTTCTCCAGCGCCTCGGAGCCCTCGACATCGGCGGCGGCATAATCGATCCAATCGGCGTCCGGGTCGTCTTCGGTATTGCCGGAGGCCCGCGCGTCGGCGACCCGCTTCTCATGTTTGGCGCGCCCGTGCTCGTCGTATTGCGCCTCGATCAGCGGCCGGTGTTTCAGGCCGTAGTAGAGGTTGGCACGCAGCGTGTCGGTGAACAGGTGGCTCTGCGGCCCGACATAGGCGATGTGCCGACCGAGCACCGATTCCGGCAGATCGGCATAATCGCGGTCGCCGAAACGGACGCGGCCGGCGGTCGGGATCAACAGCCGCGCCAGCAGCTGCATGAATTCGTCGCGGCCGCTGCCCGCCGGGCCGACAACCGCGGTTTCGCCGCGGGTCGGGATCGACGCCGACACCCCGTCCAGCACCGGCAGCGAATCCTCTTCGGCATAGGCGACGTTGCTGAAATCGAGGGTTGCCGGCAGCATTCCGTCGAGCGCCTCCTCGCCGTCGAGCTGGTCGACCGGCACCATGTCCGGCGGCTGGAATTGTTGGATCACCTGCTCGTACTTGATGCGGATGTCCTCGACCCGCTGGTAGTAGGCCAGCATTTCGCGCCAGGGCCCGGACAGGTCCTTGTAGGCGGCCAGCACGGCGACCAGCGCGCCGAAGGTCAGGTCGCGCTGCAATACGAGGTAGCCGCCGATCGAGTAGAAAAAGAACGGCGTCAGCTGGTTGATGAAATTGTTGAGGAACTTGATGAAGAACTTGCGGCGGAAAATCTCGTAGCGGATCTCGTAGATGCGCCCGA
>JABDIP010000114.1 GCA_013003675.1 Inquilinus sp. | reverse complement strand
ACGAATTGGAGCGCCTTGGCGCCCTTAGAGCTTCAGCTTGCCGGGGAAGTAGTGGTCATAGGCAAGCGCGTAGTCGGGCGAGTTCATCAACTCGTAGAAGACGGTCCGCTCGACCCACTCCCGCTGGATGTCCAGCACGCGCTTCATGAACCCGTCTTCCTCAAGGACCGGGATCAACTCGTCCCAGGCCTGGAGCTGGGCGTCGAGAATTTCCTTCGACGTCCGGTGCACGGTGACCCCCGACTCCTCCTGCAGGCTCTTGAGATCCTTGGAGTAGTTGTCGAGCGCGATGGCGGTATTCGCCGTGCTGGTCGCCTCGACAGCGTACTGCAGGATGGCCCGGAGATCCTCGTCCAGATCGTCGAACAGATCCTTGTTGAAGAGGAACTCGAAGGACTCGCTGGCCTGATGGTAGGACGACAGCATGTAATGCTTGGCCACGTCCTGGGCGCCGAAGCGGCTGTCCGACGACGGGTTGTTGAACTCGAACGCGTCGATCACGCCGCGTTCCATGGCCGGCACGATCTCGCCGCCCGGCAGCTGCGCGACGCTCATGCCCAGCTTCTGCATCAGATCGGCGGCGAGGCCGACGGTGCGGTACTTGAAGCCCTGAACGTCGGAGACCGCGGTCACCGGCTCCTTGAACCAGCCGAAGGGCTGGGCCGGCATCGGGAAGCCGAAGAAGCCATAGACGTTGAGGCCGAGAATGTCCTGGGTGAGTTCGCGATAGAACTCCTTGCCGCCGCCGGCATGGAACCACGCCAGCATGTTGGTGGCGCTGCCGCCGAACACCGGGCCGGTGCCGAACAGCGAGGCCGCCTTGTGCTTGCCGTACCAATAGACCGGCACGGTGTGAGCGGCATCCAGAACGCCGTCATTGACCGCATCGAGCACCTGGAACGCGGCGACGACCGCGCCGGACGGCAGCAGGTCGATCTTCAACCGCCCGCCCGACATGGTCTCGACACGGTTGACGTACTGCCGCGCGAAATCCATCCAGATGTCCGACGCCGGCCAGGACGTCTGCATCTTCAGGACCATCGGGCTCTGCGCGAGCACCGCCGGCGCGGCAAGGCTGGACGCCGCGGCGCCCGCCGCGATCGCGCCGCCTTTCAGAAACGACCGGCGTGAACCCGCCGTCTTGTTTTCTTGATCCGACATAGTGTCCTCCCGGGAGTAGTTGCTTCCTGCAGCGCCTTCGTCGAAGAGCGCATTTAAAACTAAGCTTTAGTTTATCCGACCCATGGTCGCAACCATCGTGGTCGGACAGGAATGGAAGCACCAAGGAATAGCATACCTGCCGCAACAACCAACCCGTTTTGTTCTGCATAGCGGAATACCGTTCCTTTTTTTTCGGCCTGCGACAGGTCGTCGCGGGCAGGCCCGCCGCGCTGAGCGGTAGACCCGAGCCCGGCCGGCGGCTACCTTGCCGCCCGAGTGCGGTACCGGCTCGGCGGCACGGGCAGGCGATCGCCACTGCCGGCCATCCAGCGATGCCGGCCGCGACCGAAAATGGGACCCCGCCATGCCCCACAAGCCCGTAGTCCTGGTGACCCGCCGCCTGACCGACGCCGTCCACGCGCGGCTGCGGCGCGACTACCAGGCGATCCTGAATCTCGAAGACCGCGTCTTCTCCCGGGACGAGCTTGTCGAGCGCTGCCAGTCGGCCGACGCCGTGTTGCCCTGCCATTCGGAGCTGTTCTCCGCCGAGGTGATCGCCGCCCTGCCGGCGCGGCTGAAGGTGATCGCCAATCATTCGGTCGGCGTCGACCATGTGGATCTGGCCGCGGCAAAGGCGAAGGGGATCGTCGTCACCAACACCCCCGACGTGCTGTCCGACGCCACCGCCGAGATCGCCATCCTGTGTATGCTGGGCGCCGCCCGCCGGGCCAGCGAGGGCGACCGCATGGTGCGCGAGGGGCGCTGGGATTTCTGGAGCCCGGCCTTCATGGTCGGGGTCCAGACCACCGGCAAGCGCTTCGGTATCGTCGGCATGGGCCGGGTTGGCCAGGTCACGGCGATGCGCGCCCGCGGCTTCGGCATGACGGTGCACTATCACAACCGTCACCGCTTGGCCGCGGAGCTGGAACAGGGTGCGGTCTTCCACGAGACGATCGAGGAAATGCTGCCGCAGTGCGACGTGCTGTCACTGCACTGCCCGGCAACGCCGGAGACCGCCGGCCTGATCAACACGGCCACGCTGGCGCTGCTGCCGGACGGGGCGATCCTGGTCAACACCGCGCGTGGCGCCCTGGTCGACGAGGCGGCGCTTATCGACGCGCTGAAGAGCGGCCGGCTGTTCGCCGCCGGGCTCGACGTCTTCGCGACCGAGCCGGGCGGCAACCCGGCCCTGTCGGCGCTGGAGAACGTATTCCAACTGCCGCATGTCGGCTCGGCGACGCGGGAGACGCGCGACGCCATGGGCTTCCGTGCCCTCGACAACATCGACGCCGTTTTCGCCGGCCGCGAACCGGGCGACCGGGTGGCCTGAGACGGTGACAGGGAGCACGCAGATGAACCGCATCGACCTCGACGGCCGCACCGCCATCGTCACCGGCGCCGCCAATGGCATCGGCTTCGCCACCGCCGAACGGTTGCTCGCCTCCGGCGCGGCGGTCAGCCTGTGGGACATCGACGCCGCCGCGCTGGGCCGGGCGGAGGGTGTGCTGTCGGCGCTGGGCACGGTGCACAGCGTCGTCATGGACGCCGGCTCGCCGGACCAGGTCGACACGGCGATGGCGGAGACCGCGGCCCGCCTTCCAGCGATCGACATTCTGGTCGCCAATGCCGGCGTCGCCGGGGTGATGAAGCGTGGCTGGGAGCATACGATCGAGGATTGGGAGCGGCTGATCCGCTTCGACCTGACCAGCGTGTTCCTGAGCTGTCGGGCGGCGGTGCCGCACATGCTGAAGCACGGCTATGGCCGGATCGTCGTGGTGTCGTCGATCGCCGGCATGGAGGGGGCTGCCAACAACGCCGCTTACAGCGCCGCCAAGGCCGGCGCCATCGGCTTCACCAAGGCACTGGGCAAGGAGCTGGTGCAGAGCGGCGTGCTGGTGAACTGCGTCACCCCCTCGGGCATCGACACGCCGATGCTGAACGATGTCTCGCCCGAATACCTGGAGGCCGTGCTGTCGCGCATGCCGATCGGCCGGCTCGGCCAGCCGGAGGAGGCGGCGGCGCTGATCGCTTGGCTGTGCTCAACGGATTGCTCGTTCTCCGCCGGCGCCGTCTTCGACCTCTCCGGCGGCCGCGCGGTCTACTGACGACGCGGCCCATGGGGCCCGCCTTCAATAGTCGGGCTGGTCTCCGGCCTGGCGCGGGGCGCCGGGCTCCAGCGGCTTGCGGCGGTTGACCGTCTCCGGACGAGCGCCGTCGGCGTGGGAGGGGGCGGCCCAGCGCACCGCGTTGGCGATCACCCGCAGCACCCGGTCGTCGTGATAGATCGGGAAGCTCTCGTGGCCGGGGCGGAAATAGAAGATCCGCCCGCGCCCGCGGCGAAAGCAGCAGCCGCTGCGGAGCACCTCGCCGCCCTCGAACCAGGACAGGAAGACCAGCGCGTCGGGCTCAGGAATGTCGAACGGCTCGCCGTACATCTCCGCCTGGGCGAGTTCGATATAGGGGCCGATTCCGGCGGCGATCGGGTGGCCGGGATCGACGACCCACAGCCGCTCGCGCTCGCCGCCCTCGGCCTCGCGCCAGGTGAGGTGGCCACTGGTGCCCATCAGCCGGCGGAACGGCTTGGAATGGTGGGCGGAGTGCAGGACGATCAGCCCCATCCCCGCCAGCACCCGGCGCTGCACCGCGTCGACCGTCGCCTCGGCCACCTCGTCATGCGCCTTGTGGCCCCACCAGAGCAGCACGTCGGT
>JABDIP010000113.1 GCA_013003675.1 Inquilinus sp. | reverse complement strand
GCCGCCGATCGGCGGGTTCGCGGCGTTTCTCGACGGTGACTGGCAGCAATGGGGCTGGCAGGGGGCGTCCGATCCCCTGCTGAGCGTCGGCGCCGGCATCGTTTGAACGGACAGGAATGATGTCGCCGACACCCTTCACCTTTGTCTCGGCCTCGGTCAGCGAAGTCGGCTTCGTCCGCAAGCTCAATGAAGATGCCTGTCTCGACCGGCCCGATCTGGGCCTATGGGCCGTTGCCGACGGCATGGGCGGGCACGATTCCGGCGACTATGCCAGCCGGCTGATCGTCGATCTGCTGGGCGAGATGCACGTGCCGCACTCCGCCGGCGAGCTCTTGTCGGAGGTCCGCGCCCGGCTGGACCGCTGCAACGCCATCCTTCGCGACAAGGCGGCGGAACGGGGCGAGGATTCGATCATCGCCAGCACCGTGGTGACGCTGCTGGTGTTCGGCGAGCATTTCGCCTGTATCTGGGCCGGGGACAGCCGGCTCTATCGGCTGCGCGGTCCGGAATTCCTCCAGGTCAGCCGCGACCACAGCCATGTCCAGGAAATGGTCGATATGGGCGTTCTCAGCGAAAGCGAGGCGGGAAGCCATCCGCAGTCCAATGTGGTCACCCGCGCGGTCGGCGCCGACGATGAGGTGGTGCTCGACAAGATGCGCGACTGGCTGCAGGCGAACGACGTCTTCCTGCTCTGCAGCGACGGGCTGACCGGCGTCGTGCCGGACGCCGCCATCGCGGAAATCCTGGCCCAGGACGATCTCGACGCGGCGGTGCAACAACTCGTCGACACCGCCCTGGCACGCGGTTCGCGGGACAACATTACGGCGGTCGCCGTGCGTTGCCTGCCGGCGACCGGCTGGGAGAAGACCGTACCCTTCTGACCGTGCCGTCGTGCGTCAGACCCCGGTCGGCCCGCAGAGAACACCAGCCCTGCCGATTTCGGGCCGCGATCGTTTCCGTGTCGATCACCCGGTCCGATTTGCCGGGTGCGCCCGGCGTCCGATCACGGCGGTCGCTCCTCGCCAACAAACCGGTTCCAATTGATCAACCCGCCATTGGCGAGCGGGTGGTTTAGCTGTTACCGTCGTTTGACACCAACCTGCGACAGGCTGTCGCGGGCTGTCTGGTCAGGCAGGGTTCCACCGCGGCGATTGGCGCCGGGCCGGTCCCTGACGACGCCAGGTCAGCACAAGGGTCGCCGACAAGGCCCGCCACGTCACATACGGGAGGTACGATTGATACCGGCGAATTTCGAATACCATCGCCCGTCCTCGGTGGATGAGGCGATATCCCTGCTCACCCGCTATGGCGACGAGGGCAGGCTGCTGGCCGGCGGACACAGTCTGATCCCGTTGATGAAGACCCGGCTGGCGGCGCCCAGCCACCTGATCGACATCCAGGCGATCGACGACCTGAAGCAGGTCGGCGAAGCCGGCGGCGAACTCACCCTGGGCGCGCTGGTCACCCAGGCCGAACTCATCGCGTCGGAGACGGTCGCGGATACCTGCCCGATCCTGCGCGAGGCGGCGCTGCTGATCGCCGATCCGCAGGTCCGCTATTGCGGCACGGTCGGCGGCAACGTGGCCAATGGCGACCCCGGCAACGACATGCCGGCGCTGATGATGTGCCTCGGCGCGCGCTATGCCCTGCAAGGCCCGGACGGCGAACGCGAGGTGGCGGCCCGGGACTACTATGAAGCGGCTTATTTCACCGCCATCAACGAGGACGAGGTGCTGACCGAGGTGCGCATCCCGGTGCCCGCTGCCGGCCATGGCTATGCCTATTCGAAGATGAAGCGCAAGGTCGGGGACTATGCCACCGCGGCGACCGCGGTCGTCCTGACCCTGAAGGGCGGGAAATGCGCCAGCGCCTCGATCGCGCTGACCAATGTCGGGCAGACGCCGCTGTTCGCCGAGGCCGCCGGGCAGGCGCTGGTCGGCAGCGCGGTGGACGGCAAGGCGATCGCCGCGGCCGTCGCGGCGGCCGAGCAGATCGCCGATCCGGTTTCCGACATGCGCGGTCCGCCGGACTTCCGCCGGCACGTCGCCGGGGTGATGACACAGCGCGCGATCGAAACCGCGCTCAGCCGGGCAAAGGGGGGTTGACGACGATGGCAAAGATGCACATCGAGATGACGGTGAATGGGCGCAGTGTCGACGGCCTGGCCGAGCCGCGCATGCTGCTGATCCATTTCCTGCGCGAGAGGCTCGGCCTGACCGGCGCGCATATCGGCTGCGAGACGTCCCATTGCGGCGCCTGCACGGTCGATCTGAACGGCCAGTCGGTGAAGTCGTGCACGGTGTTCGTGGCCCAGGCCAACGGCGCCGAGGTGAGCACGATCGAAGGCATGGCGCCGGCCGGCGAGCTGCACGCCATCCAGGAAGGCTTCACGCAGGAGCACGGGCTGCAATGTGGCTTCTGCACGCCGGGCATGATCATGCGGACCTATCGCCTGCTGCAGGAAAATCCGGACCCGACGGAGGAGGAGATCCGCGTGGGGCTATCGGGGAACATCTGCCGGTGCACCGGCTATCAGAACATCGTCAAGGCGGTCCGTTATGCCGCCGAAAAGATGAACGCCGCTAAGGAGGCTGCCGAATAATGCCCGACACCACCGTTCCGCCGGCCGAAGAGCGCGAGAAGAGCCTTTGCGGTGTCGGCAGCGCGCGCAAGCGCAAGGAGGATGCCCGCTTCCTCCAGGGCAAGGGCAATTATGTCGACGACATCAAGATGCCCGGCATGTTGTTCGGCGATTTCGTGCGAAGCCCGATGGGGCATGCCCGGATCAAGTCGATCAACCTCGATGCCGCCAAGGCGTTGCCGGGGGTCGTCGCGGTCCTGATCGCCGACGATCTCAAGCCGCTCAACCTGCACTACATGCCGACGCTGGCCGGCGACGTGCAGGCGGTCCTGGCCGACGAGAAGGTGCTGTTCGCCAACCAGGAGGTCGTCTTCGTCGTCGCCGAGGACCGCTACATCGCCGCCGACGCGGTCGAACTGGTCGAGGTCGATTACGAGGAACTGCCGCCGGTGGTCGATGCCTTCAAGGCGATGGACGCCAACGCCCCGGTGCTGCGCGAGGACATCCAGGACAAGACCGAGGGTGCCCACGGCGCGCGCCGCCACCACAATCACATCTTCACCTGGGAGGTCGGCGACGAGCAGGCGACGGCCGACGCATTCGGCAAGGCCGACGTCACGGTGAAGGAACTGATCACCTATCAGCGGGTCCACCCGTCGCCGCTGGAGACTTGCGGCTGCGTCGCCTCGATGGACAAGATCAAGGGCGAGCTGACGCTGTACGGCACCTTCCAGGCGCCGCATGTGGTCCGCACCGTGGTGTCGCTGCTGTCCGGCATTCCGGAGGCGAAGATCCACGTCAACGCGCCGGATATCGGCGGCGGCTTCGGCAACAAGGTCGGCGTCTATCCCGGCTATGTCTGCGCGACTGTCGCCTCGATCGTGCTCGGCCAGCCGGTGAAATGGGTCGAGGACCGGATCGAGAACCTGTCGGCGACGGCGTTCGCCCGCGACTACCACATGACCGGCGAGCTGGCGGCGACCAAGGACGGCCGGATCACCGGCCTGAAGTGCCACGTGCTGGCCGATCACGGCGCCTTCGACAGCTGTGCCGACCCGAGCAAGTTCCCCGCCGGCTTCTTCAACATCGTCACCGGCAGCTATGACATCCCGGCCGCCCATGTGGCGGTCGACGGGGTCTACACGAACAAGGCGCCCGGCGGCGTCGCCTATCGCTGCTCGTTCCGGGTGACCGAGGCGTCGTACCTGATCGAGCGGATGGTCGACGTGCTGGCGCAGAAGCTCGGCATGGACCCGGCCGAATTGCGGCTGAAGAACTTCATCCAGCCGGAGCAGTTCCCGTACCAATCGGCGCTCGGCTGGGAATACGATAGCGGCGACTATCCGACGGCGATGAACAAGGCGCTGGAGGCGGTCGACTACAAGGGCCTGCGCAAGGAGCAGGCGGCGAAGCGCAAGAAGGGCGAGCTGATGGGGATCGGCGTCGCCTTCTTCACCGAGAT
The DNA here is from genome assembly GCA_013003675.1 of Inquilinus sp. Classification (GTDB taxonomy): domain Bacteria; phylum Pseudomonadota; class Alphaproteobacteria; order DSM-16000; family Inquilinaceae; genus JABDIP01. The sequence continues at coordinate 477 of JABDIP010000113.1, read as the reverse complement.
CGTCGGCGCCGGACCGTCGCGCAACTGCGACATCCTCGGTGTCGCGATGTTCGACAGCTGCGAGATCCGCGTCCACCCGACCGGCAGCGCCATCGCCCGCCTGGGCACCAAGTCGCAGGGGCAGGGGCACGAGACGACCTATGCCCAGATCATCTCCTCGGAGATCGGCATCGCCTCGGAGGACATCATGGTCGAGGAGGGCGACACCGACACCGCGCCCTATGGCCTCGGCACCTATGGCTCGCGCTCGACCCCGGTGGCCGGCGCCGCCGCCGCGCGCTGCGCCCGCAAGATCAAGGTGAAGGCGACCGCCATCGCCGCCCATCTGCTCGAGGTCGGCGAGGGCGACCTGGAATGGGAGGTCGACCGGTTCAAGGTCAAGGGCCTGCCGGAGAAGACCGCGACCATGAAGGAGGTCGCCTGGGCCGCCTACAACAACCTGCCCGACGGCATGGAGCCGGGGCTCGAGGCGGTCGA
>JABDIP010000110.1 GCA_013003675.1 Inquilinus sp. | reverse complement strand
GAGCAGCGGCGCCGGGCCGGGACCGAGAACGTGGCGGCGAGCGCCGGTTTCGGTGCGGCGGCGCAGGCCGCGCTGGGCGGGCTCGATGATTTCGCGCGGCTCGCCGTGATGCGCGACCGGCTCGAGGGGCGCATCGTCGAGGCCTTTCCCGACACCGTTGTTTTCGGTGCCGGCGCGCAACGGCTTGTGAATACGAGCTGCCTCGCCATGCCGGGTTTGACGGCGGAGACCCAGTTGATGGCGTTCGACCTCGCCGGCATTGCGGTCAGTGCCGGCGCCGCCTGTTCCTCGGGCAAGATCGCCGAGAGCCATGTGCTGCGGGCGATGGGGATCGAGCCAAAGACGGCGGCGACGGCGATCCGCGTCAGCCTGGGCTGGAACACCACACAAGGCGATATCGACGCCTTGGTCGACGCCTGGATTGCCCTGCGGCGGCGCAGTGCCGCCACCGTGGCGGCATGACGGCTGCCAGGGCTGGCGCGCCGGCCGCGGATTGGATAGAACACCGCGCCCGCGGGCGTGCGGGGGACGAACGGAGTTGAATGGGCGGATGCCGAAAGTGACTTTCATCGATCCGGATGGAACGCGGCGCGAGATCGACGCGGCGGCCGGGCTGTCACTGCTGGAGATCGCGCACGAGAACGGGATCGACATCGAGGGGGCCTGCGAGGGCTCCCTTGCCTGCTCGACCTGTCACGTGGTCGTCGACCCGGCCTGGTTCGGCAAGCTCGACGAGATCCGCGAGGACGAGGAGGACATGCTCGACCTCGCCTTCGGCCTGACCAGGACCTCGCGGCTGGGCTGCCAGATCATCCTCACCGACGAACTCGATGGCCTAGTCGTGTCGCTGCCGGAGTGCACCAACAACATGATGCTTTAGGACGGGCGAAAAAAACCAAGTATATAGCTTGGTTTCTTTTGGCTCATCGTACGAACCGGGGCCGGCCCGGCAAAGACAGCAAATTGCGTGGGGTTTTTTGGCATCGGCAGGTATGCTAAACCAGACTACCAGGGAAATTTGGTTCCTGCGAGAGTAATCGATTTTGTCGAGGGCCCTGGAATCCGGGCTGTTCGGAACCAGGTTAAGGGGTGAGGTTAGAGCTCGATTGTCGGTCTTTAACCAAGTGGGTTGGTAGGATTTGTCCGGTGGCGCGGTTGGCGCCGGCCGGGATCGAGAGGCGAATGATGGCGGCGATGGACGAAACGACCCGGCAGGTGGAGGCGGTCACCACCGACCGCTACAAATACGGGTTCGTCACCGACATCGAACAGGACATGGCGCCGAAGGGGCTGAACGAGGATATCGTTCGCTTCATTTCGGCGAAGAAGGACGAGCCCGAGTGGCTGCTCGAGTGGCGCCTGCGGGCGTTCCGCCTGTGGCAGCAGATGCCCGAGCCGGGCTGGGCCAAGGTCGCCTTTCCGCCGATCGACTATCAGGATTCCTACTACTATGCGGCGCCCAAACAGGGCGACAAGCCGAAGAGCCTGGACGAGGTCGACCCGGAACTGCTTGCGACATACGAAAAGCTCGGCATCCCGTTGCGCGAGCAGGAGATGCTGGCCGGTGTGGCGGTCGACGCGGTGTTCGACAGCGTCTCGGTCGCCACCACCTTCAAGAAGAAGCTGGAGGAGGTCGGCGTCATCTTCTGCCCGATCTCCGAGGCGGTGAGGAGCCATCCGGAGTTGGTGCGCAAGTATCTTGGCTCGGTGGTGCCGTATTCCGACAACAAGCACGCGACGTTGAACTCGGCGGTGTTCACCGACGGCTCCTTCGTCTACGTGCCGCCCGGCGTGCGCTGCCCGATGGAATTGTCGACCTATTTCCGCATCAACGCGGAGAACACCGGACAGTTCGAGCGCACCCTGATCATCGCCGACAAGGGCTCCTACGTCAGCTATCTCGAGGGCTGTACGGCGCCGATGCGCGACGAGAACCAGCTGCATGCCGCGGTGGTCGAACTGGTCGCCCTGGACGATGCCGAGATCAAGTATTCGACGGTGCAGAACTGGTATCCGGGGGACGCCGAGGGCGTTGGCGGCATCTACAATTTCGTCACCAAGCGCGCCGCCTGCCGCGGCCGCAACTCGAAGGTGTCGTGGACCCAGGTCGAGACCGGCTCGGCTATCACCTGGAAATACCCGAGCTGCATCCTGCAGGGCGACAATTCGGTCGGCGAGTTCTACTCGGTCGCCATCACCAACAACCGCCAGCAGGCCGATACCGGCACCAAGATGATCCATATCGGCAAGAACACGAAGAGCCGGATCATCTCCAAGGGCATCTCCGCCGGCCGCTCCGACAACACCTATCGCGGCCTGGTGAGGATCCTGCCGGGGGCCGAGGGCGCACGCAACTACACCCAGTGCGACAGCCTGCTGATCGGCGACAAATGCGGCGCCCACACCGTGCCCTATATCGAGTCGCGCAACAGCACGGCGCAGGTCGAGCACGAGGCGACCACCTCGCGGGTCAGCGAGGACCAGCTCTTCTATTGCCGCCAGCGCGGCATCGGCGAGGAGGAGGCCCTGGCGTTGATCGTCAACGGCTTCTGCCGCGAAGTGCTGCAGGTGCTGCCGATGGAATTCGCCGTCGAGGCGCAGAAGCTGGTCGGCATCAGCCTGGAAGGCAGCGTCGGGTGAGCGGATGGGCGAGGACGCGACGGTGACGCTGTACCGGCCGGTCGGATCGGAGGAACTGGCGCTGATCGAGCGCTCGGGCTTCGCGGCATTTCCGCCGCGCCTGCCGGAGCAGCCTATCTTCTATCCGGTGACGAACGAGGGCTACGCGAGCCAGATCGCCCGCAACTGGAACACCAAGGCCGGCGACGGCGTCGGCTATGTGACCCGGTTCTCGGTTCGCGCCGACTTGCTGAAGGCCTATGAAAAACGGGTGGTCGGCGGTCGCGAGCACGAGGAATACTGGATCCCGGCCGAGGACCTCGACGCCTTCAACCGGAACATCGTCGGCCCGATCGAGGTCGTCGCGCAATACACGGCAGCGGACCGCAAGGCGGCCCGCAATGGGGAAAGACAGAATGCTTGAGATCGAGAATTTGCGGGTCACCGTCGAGGGCAAGGAGATCCTGAAGGGAGTCAGCCTGGCCGTCGGGGCCGGCGAAGTGCACGCCATCATGGGGCCGAATGGTTCCGGCAAGAGCACGCTGTCCTATGTCATCGCCGGCCGCGAGGGTTACGAGGTGACCGGCGGCTCGATCCGCTTCAAGGGCGAGGATCTGCTGGCCTTGGAGCCGGAGGAGCGGTCCCGCGCCGGGGTCTTCCTGGCCTTCCAATACCCGGTCGAGGTGCCTGGCGTCGGCACGACGACCTTTCTGCGCAGCGCGCTCAACGCCCATCTGAAGCATCGCGGCGAGCCCGAGCTCGACCCGATGCAGTTCATCCGCCTGCTGCGCGACAAGGCGAAGGCGCTCGACATCGGCGACGACAAGTTGAAGCGGGCGGTCAACGCCGGTTTCTCCGGCGGCGAGAAGAAGCGCAACGAGGTGTTGCAGATGGCGCTGCTGGAACCGGCGCTGGCGGTGCTCGACGAGACCGATAGCGGCCTCGATATCGACGCGCTGAAGGTGGTCGCCGACGGCGTCAATACGCTGAAGCGTCACGACAGCGCGACCATCGTCATCACCCATTACCAGCGCCTGCTGAACTATATTGTGCCGGACCATGTGCATGTTCTGGCCGACGGCCGTGTCGTCCGCTCCGGCGGCAAGGAACTGGCCGAGGAACTGGAGGCGAAGGGCTATGCCGGTATCGCCGATCGGGCGGCCTGAGCGATGGGCGTGACCGCGATCAGGGCCGAGGCGGCGGAGGCGGTGGCGATGCCGCTGGTCGACCGCGCCGAAGTGGCCCCAGGCGGCCTGCCGGGCGGCGGCCTTGCCTGGGCCGACGCGCTGCGCACGAACGGCCTCGCCCGTTTTCGTGCCCTCGGCGTGCCGAGCCGCAAGGTGGAATCCTGGAAATACACCGATGTACGCAAGCTGGCGGCGCGCGATTACGCGCCTGCGCCGGCCCATGTGGACGGCCTCTCCGCCGTCCTGCGCGACGAGGTAGAGGCGGCCGCGGCGGCCGAGCACAGCCTGGTCTTCGTCAATGGCGGCCTCCGTCGCGACCTGTCGAAGACCGGCGGTCTTCCGAACGGGGCCACGCTGGAAAGCACCGGCGAATTGCTGGCCGCCGGCGATGCGCTGTTGGCCGAGCAGCTTGGCCGGGTCGGCGATGCCGACGATCAGGCGTTCCTCTCGCTCAACGCGGCGCTGATGCGGGACGGCTTCGTCCTGCGGCTGGCGCCGGACACGGTGGTCGAGGCGCCAATCCGGGTCGCCTTCCTGACCGACCATGCGGACGGCCCGGTCGCGACCCATCCGCGCAACCTCGTGGTGGTCGGCGACAACGCCCAGGCGACGCTGGTCGAGATCCATCGCGGCCTGAACGGTGTCGAGTATTTCAGCAACGCGGTCACCGAGATCTCGGTCGGCGCCGGCGCCCGGCTGCATCACTACAAGCTTCAGGACGAAGGCGACGCTGCCCTGCATTTGGCGAACTCGCCGGTGCGGCTGGGGCGCGACACGACCTATGACAGCTTCATCCTGTCATTCGGCGCCCTGATGGCCCGCAACGACATCCGCGCCGAGTTGGCCGCCCCCGGCATCGATTGTCGACTCTCCGGCGCCTATGTGGCGCGCGGCCGCCAGCACATGGACACCACGACGGCGATCGACCACGCGGTTCCCGACTGCCGCAGCCGCGAGGTTTATGCCGGCGTGCTCGACGACCAGGCGCGCGGCGTGTTCCAGGGCAAGATCGTGGTCCGCCGCGACGCCCAGCGCACCGACGGCCATCAGCTCAATCGCGCGCTGCTGCTGTCCAAGGGGGCGGAGATCGACAGCAAACCGGAGCTGGAGATCTATGCAGACGACGTTAAATGCAGCCATGGCGCCACCGCCGGCGAGATCGACGCCGACGCGCTATTCTATCTGCGCGCCCGCGGCATCGATGCCGATGTCGCTCGCGCCCTGCTGATCGAGGCGTTCCTGATGGAGAGCCTGCAGGAGGTGCAGGTCGAGGCGGTGCGCGAGGAGTTCGCCGCCCGGCTCAAGGCCCGGCTGGCGCTGCTGCGGGGGGACCGATGAGCCAGTCGAGCATGGCGCCGCTGCATGCGAGCGGCATCAACGACTACGACGTCGCCGCGATCCGCGCCGATTTCCCGATCCTGTCGCGGCAAGTCTACGGCCGGCCGCTGGTCTATCTCGACAACGCCGCCTCGGCGCAGAAGCCGCGCCAGGTGATCGACACTGTCAGCCGATTCTACGAGCACGACTATTCCAACGTGCATCGCGGCCTGCACTATCTCAGCGGCGTGGCGACCGACGCCTACGAGGCGGCGCGGGAAAAGGTCCGTGCCTTCGTGAACGCCGGCTCGGAGCGGGAGGTCATTTTCACCCGCAACGCCACCGAGGCGATCAATCTGGTGGCATCGAGCTATGGCCGCGCCTTCCTGAAGGAGGGCGACGAGGTGGTGGTTTCGGCGATGGAGCACCACGCCAACATCGTGCCGTGGCAAATGCTGCGCGAGGCGGTCGGCATCGTGCTCAAGGTGGCGCCGATCGACGATGCCGGAAACTTCCTGTTCGAGGAATTCGAGGCGCTGCTGGGGCCGCGCACCAAACTTGTCTCGATCACCCACGCCTCGAACGCGCTCGGCAGCATCACCCCGGCCGGGCGCATCGTCGAGGCGGCGCATGCCCGCGACATTCCGGTGCTGCTCGACGGCTCGCAGGCGGTGGTACACCGGCCGGTCGACGTGGCCGCGCTGGGCTGCGACTTCTATGTCTTCACCGGACACAAGCTCTACGGACCCTCGGGCATCGGCGTGCTCTATGGGCGCGAGGCGATACTCGACCGCATGCCGCCCTATCAGGGCGGCGGCGAGATGATCCGCAGCGTCAGCTTCGACCGGACCGAGTTCGCCGAACTGCCGAACAAGTTCGAGGCCGGCACGCCGCCGATCGCCCAGGCGATCGGCCTCGGCGCGGCGATCGATTACGTCACCGGGCTCGGCCTCGACCGCATCGCGGCCCATGAAGCGGAACTGCTGGCCTATGCCACCGAGCGGGTGTCGGAGATCCCCGGCCTGACAGTCATTGGCCGGGCGGAGGAGAAGGCCAGCATCCTCTCCTTCGTCATGGACGTGGCGCACCCGCACGATGTCGGCACGCTGATCGACCGCGCCGGCGTCGCGGCGCGCGCCGGGCACCATTGCGCCCAGCCGCTGATGGAGCGTTTCGGGGTGGCCGCCACCACCCGCGCCTCGTTCGGCCTTTACAACACCAAGGCCGAGATCGATATCTTGGCTGAGGCCCTGAGGGGCGTCAGGGAAATGTTCGGCTGATGTTCGACGAATTGCGCGACCTCTACCAGGAAGTGATCCTCGATCACGGCAAGAACCCGCGCAACCGGCATGCGCCGCCGGATGCCAACCGGCAGGCGATCGGCAAGAACCCGGTCTGCGGCGACGCCTTCATCATCTACCTGACGGTCGACGACCAGGCCGTCGTGCGCGATGTCGGCTTCAAGGGCGAGGGCTGCGCGATCTCCACCGCCTCGGCCTCGATGATGACCGAGATCGTCAAGGGCAAGACGGTCGATCAGATCGCCCGCTTGTTCACCGCATTCCACGCCCTGGCGACAGGCGAGACCGACGAGGTTCCCTCCGAGGGCATCGGCCCGGACGATGTCGACCGGCTGCACGCCCTGGCCGGCGTGCGCCAGTTTCCGGTGCGGGTGAAATGCGCCACGCTGGCTTGGCATACGCTGCAGGCGGCGATGGACGGCAAGCAGAGCGTCTCGACGGAGTAGACCCGGATGACCTCGACCACCTTCGACCTGATCAAGCTGGCCACCGGCGCCCGCCCCGACCTCGAGCATGGCAGCGGGCCGGAGGAGCTGCGCGCCCGCATCGTCGAGGCGCTGCGCACCGTGCACGACCCGGAAATCCCGGTGAACATTTATGAACTAGGTTTGATCTATCGTCTCGACATCGAGGCCGATGGCCGGGTCGCGATCGACATGACCCTGACCGCGCCGAACTGCCCTGTCGCCGATCTGATCCCGGTGCAGGTGATGGAGGCGGTGCAGGATGTCGAGGGCGTCGTCTCGGCCGATGTGAACCTGGTCTGGGAGCCGCCCTGGGACGACAGCCGCATGTCCGAGGAAGCCCGGTTAGCGCTGGGCATGTTTTGATGCCGGGCATGGATAAACAAGGAAACTGGCGATGAAGCCGCTACCCAAGGCGATCACCCTGACCGACCGCGCCGCCGAGCGCGTCAAGGCGCTGATCGCGAAATCCGACAAGCCGATCGTCGGCATGCGCGTCGGCGTCAAGGCGACCGGCTGTTCCGGCATGTCCTATCTGATGTAATATGCCGAGGAGAAGGGCCGCTTCGACGAGGTGGTCGAGGACAAGGGCGTGACCGTGCTGATCGAGCCGACCGCCACCATGTTCCTGCTCGGCACCGAGATGGATTTCGTCGAGGAGGACCTCGGCTCGCGCTTCGTCTTCAACAATCCCAACGAGGTCGACCGCTGCGGCTGCGGCGAAAGCTTCCGCGTGGCGCCGGAGCCGGCAAAGAAAGCCTGAGCGGTTTTCACGTCTAGGGTATTGATGCCATGGTGGTGACACCGGTTTTGCATTGAGCGTGCCACCTCCGGACCTATATTCCTGCCATGAATACCCTCGGCATCAACAAGCCGCCGGCCGACACGCGGGTCGTCGTCGCCATGTCGGGCGGCGTCGACAGCTCGGTGACGGCCGCCCTGTTGGTCGAGCAGGGCTATGACGTGGTCGGCGTCACCCTGCAGCTCTACGACCACGGGCTGGCGGCGCAGAAGAAGGGGGCATGCTGCGCTGGGCAGGACATCTATGACGCCCGCCGGGTCGCCGACACGATCGGGTTTCCGCACTATGTGCTCGACTATGAGAGCCGGTTCGGCGCGGCGGTGATCGACGATTTCGCCGACAGTTACCTGCGCGGCGAGACGCCGATCCCCTGCGTGCGCTGCAACCAGACCGTCAAGTTCCGCGACCTGCTGGCGACCGCCCGCGAGCTCGGCGCCGAGGCGCTGGCCACCGGCCATTATGTCCGCCGCGTCGACGGCGCGGCCGGGCCGGAGCTGCACCGCGCCGCCGATCCGGCCAAGGACCAGAGTTATTTCCTGTTCGCCACCACGGCCGAGCAGCTTGCGTTCCTGCGCTTCCCGCTCGGGGGCCTGAGCAAGGCGGAGACCCGGGCTCTGGCCGAGCGCTTCGCCTTGCCGGTAGCGGCCAAGCCGGACAGCCAGGACATCTGTTTCGTGCCGAACGGCAACTACGCCTCGGTGCTCGAGAAGCTGCGACCCGGCGCCGTCGAGCCTGGCGAGATCGTCGATGTGGATGGCCGCGTGCTCGGCCGCCATGACGGCATCATCCACTTCACCATCGGCCAGCGCCGCGGCATCGGCATCGGCGGTGGCGAGCCGCTCTATGTGGTGCGGCTGGAGCCGCGGGCCCGCCGCGTGGTCGTTGGCCCGAAGGGCGCGCTGGCCCGCGACCGGGTCACGCTGCGCCAGATGAACTGGCTCGTCGTCGACCCGCCGGCGGCCGAAGGCCAGGGGCCGGGGTGCCGGGTGCAGGCCAAGCTGCGCTCGGCCCAGCCGGCCGCCGACGCCACCCTGTTCGCTCTGCCCGAGGGCGGTGCGGAGTTGGTGTTCGACGCCCCCCAGCATGGCGTCGCCCCGGGCCAGGCCGCCGTCTGCTACGACGGCGACCGGGTCCTTGGCGGCGGCTGGATCGCCGCGGCGGCGCTGGACCGGCAGGCGGCCTGAGTCCGCTCTCCCACGACGCTCAAAAAGCCCCGGAAAAGTAACGATTTCGACACCGCGCCATGGCACGATGGGCCCCATGATGCTCGACAATCTCATCGACGAGGTGCGCCAGCGCACCGCCATCAGCCCCAAGCTCGGCTATCGGGTGCGGCTGGATCTGGACGGCGCCGGGGTGATCGCCATCGACGGCACCGCGATGCCGCCCTCGGTCTCCACGGGCGGCGAGGACGACGCCGACGCCACCTTGAAGATGAGCGCGGAGTCGCTGTCGAAGCTGCTCGACGGCAGCCTCGACCCGACGCTCGCCTTCATGACCGGCAAGCTGAAGGTGTCCGGCTCCATGGCGGCGGCGCTGAAGATTGCGCAGATGCTGGAAGAGTAGCGGGTCCTGGCCGCCCACCCGGCATCCTTGACAGCCCCGCCCCCCTGGCCATATACGCTGGGCCGGATTGGGGCGGAGTAGCTCAGCTGG
>JABDIP010000084.1 GCA_013003675.1 Inquilinus sp. | reverse complement strand
ACATGACCGATCGTGCCGATGTTCGCATGCGGCTTCGTACGCTCGAATTTTGCCTTCGCCATTTCAATGTTTCCTGTCGACCGACATCAGTTTAGGAGAACCAGAACCTCACGAACTCGACCGCCCCACCGAGAATCCGACCGGCATGGAGCGGGTGAGGGGAATCGAACCCCCACCACCAGCTTGGAAGGCTGGAGCTCTACCATTGAGCTACACCCGCCCATCGTGGCATCGCGCGATACCGCCGGTCGAATCTGGTGTCTGGTGGAGGGGGTTGGATTCGAACCAACGTAGGCGAAGCCAACGGATTTACAGTCCGTCCCCTTTAACCACTCGGGCACCCCTCCATGCCGCCGACCGGGATGGCCGGCGGAACGGCGTGCGGGAAGTATGTTTTTTCATGGAACTTGTCAACCGTCTATCCGGGTTGTCCGGGCGTCCTGGCCGAGCCGGGACTCGCCGGCCGAATTCCGGCGATAGGCGCGGTCCATTCGAGTCGTCACGGGCGGCACCGAGCCGATACGAAGGTTCTTCAGCCGGCGGAAAACACGCGTTTCGGTGCCACCTCATCCGCCGGATCTGGATCGACGGAGTCATGATGGCCCGCGACGCGGTGCCCGATGGGCTCGCGATCGGCGGCCGCCTGAGCGTCTCTGGCCCGTTCGACACACGCCGCACATCGATCCCCGGCAGTCGCCTCGTCCAGCAATTCCGGGCATTCCAAACAACGACTTGGATAGTATTTGAGGAAATTGTCCATCACCGCTCTCCGGCGAGAGCGCGGCGATGTCCGAGCGTCGCGGCGCTCCCGCTCTATTCGGTCCGGGGTGCGAACAGCACCGCGAATGATCGGCTGAAGCAGTAGCGAGCCTATTCAATCGCCAACATGGTAAACAAAGGATTAAAGATCCCGTTGAAACGGGCCGACACAGGCTCGCCGATCGTTCGCGGGACACAACCGGATTGCCAGTCATGACATCGCCGCAAGGCCCATCAAGGCGCAAGACAAAACCGTCGGCGCCGACCGACAGTGCCGGACGACACGCCCGCGGCAAGGCGCGGCGCGGACGCGGCGGGCCATCGCAGTCCCGCGGCCCCGACCATCGGCTGTTCGGGCTGCACGCGGTCCGCGAGGCATGGCTGAATCCGGAGCGTGTTTGCCATCGACTATGGGCGACCGATGCCGGGCTGCGGTCGATGACAGCGGCGTTCGAGACGGCGAAAACCGGGCGGTTGAGGCGCCCGGCGCCGGAAACCGTGCCGCGCGATCGCCTTGACCGGCTCGCCGGCGCCGGCGCCGTACACCAGGGCGTGGTCTTGGAGGCCGACCCGCTGCCGCCGACCGATCTGGAAGATGTCGGACGCTCCGCCGCCCTGCGCGACCAGGCGATCGTTGTCATGCTCGATCAGGTGACCGATCCGCACAATATTGGCGCCATCCTGCGCTCGGCCGCCGCCTTCGGCGCCCTGGCGATAGTGGTAACCGCCCGCCACACGCCGGACGTCACCGGCACCCTGGCGAAATCCGCCTCCGGTGCCGTCGAGCATGTCCCGATGGTCCGCGTGCGCAACCTGGCCCAGGCGCTGGGCCGCCTCAAGGAACACGGCTTCCGCGCCGTCGGGCTGGCCGAGGAAGCCGAGGCGACCCTGGCGGAGGCGGTCGGTCCCGGGGGCAAGACGGTGATCGTGCTGGGCGCCGAGGGGGCCGGCCTGCGCCACCTGACCCGCGACACCTGCGACGCGCTGGCGCGGCTGCCGACCGGCGGCTCGATCGCCAGCCTCAACGTCTCCAACGCGGCGGCAGTGGCGCTGTACGAGCTTCGACGCGGATCCGGCCCGAGATGACCGGGGCGGCCCGGCGGCCGCCCCTTTCCCCGCATCGCCCTGACGCAAGGCGTCAGTTCACGGGCACCGCCCCGAGATCCAACCGGTAGATGGCGAACCCGGCCTCATTCGTGCCGGACAATTCGACGTCGTCACGCCCGTCCAGATAGGCCTGCGCCGCCGGGCCGCTCTCGAAGGTGACCGCCGCGCCGGAGACCGGGGCGAACGACCAGTTGCCATCCGCCGACGGGTCGATCTCCCCCTTCTCGATCAGGTAGCGGACGATCACGTCGCGGTTGGTGTCCGGCGCCTCGACGATGATATTGCTGCCGTCGAGATGCGGGAACTTCCCGCCGCCGCCGGCCCGGTAGTTGTTGGTGGCGACGACGAACATCTGCTCCGGGTCGATCGGCCGGCCCTGAAACTCCAGATCGGCGATGCGGCTGGAATCCGGATTGGCGAGCGAGCCGTCCTTGGCGAACCTCGGCGGCCGGGTGACGTCGATGCGATAGGTGACGCCGTCGATCACGTCGAAATTGTAGGACGGGAAGTCGGGGTTCAGCAGTGCCTGCTCCCCCTCCGCCGACGGATCGACGGTATTGAACATGTTCGCCGACATCTCCAGCCAGTCCTTCACCTGGGCGCCGTTCAGCAGCACCGCGCGCACGGTGTTGGGATAAAGGTATAGGTCGGCGACGTTCTTGATCGCGATCTCGCCGGCCGGCACGTCGGTGTAGTATTCCGGCCCGCCGCGGCCGCCGGCCTTGAACGGCGCCCCCGCCGACAGGACCGGGATGTCGCCATAGTCGGAGCCCTCCAGGATGCGCTCGACGTACCATTTCTGCGCATCGGTCACGATCTGGATCGACGGGTCGTCGGCGACCAGCGCGAAATAGCTGTTGATCGGCGCTGTGGTTTGCCCGACCGCGGCGCGCACGAAGTCGAGTGTCGCCAGATGCTCCTCCTCGACCGCCGCCAGCACGTCCGGGTGCGGGTCGACCAGCGAGACGACGGCACGGCCCTCGCGGGTGTAGATCTCCCTGTTCTCCCCAACATAAAAAACAACCAACCACGCCCCGCCGTCGACCTCCAGGGTCAGGTCGATGACGCCGAGATGGCTGCCCCAGAAACCGGGCATCACCGCCGGCACGCCGTTC
>JABDIP010000058.1 GCA_013003675.1 Inquilinus sp. | reverse complement strand
ATCCGCAAGATCATCGCGCCGGTCGCCGCGGCCCTTCGCGAACTCAAGAACCGCCGCGCCGTGCACGGCACCGTCAATCCGACGACTCTGTTCGCGCCCCACACGGAAGGCGGCGGGCTGCAACTGGGCGAATGCGTAACGACACCGCCCGGCTATCTGCAGCCGGTCGCGTTCGAGCCGCTGGGGCGGGCGATGGCGAGCCCGGCCGGTCGCGGCACGGTCGCCATCGGCGACGACCTCTACGCTCTCGGGGTGACCGCCATGTTCATGCTGTTCGGCCGGATGCCGGGCGGCAGCCTCGACGACGCGCGGCTGATCGAGACGAAAATCGAGCTGGGCAGCTATGCGGCGTTGGTCGGCGGCAACCAGTTGCCGCAGGCGATCACCGAGCCGCTGCGCGGGCTGCTGCTGGACGACCCGGCGCACCGCTGGTCGCTCGACGATCTCGAGCAGTGGCTGACCGGCCGCCGGCAGACGCCCCGGCGGGCGGAGATTGCCGGCCGCACGGCGCGCCGCATTCCCTTTGCCGGCAAGGACTACAAGAACCTCCGCCTGCTGGCGATGGCGATGGCGAAGGACACCGCCGCCGCCGACGAGGTCATTCAGGACGGCACGCTGGAAGACTGGCTGGGTCGGAATTCCGGCGACGACGGGATTGCCCACCGGGTGGAGGAGGCCAAGCGCAGCGCCTCCGTCGGCAAGGGCGGCGTGCTTGCGGAGCGGCGGGTGTCGCGGGTTCTGATGGTGCTCGATCCCCAGGCACCGGTGCGGTATCGCGGCCTCGCGGTGACGGCCGAAGGGATCGGGGGCGCGTTGGCCGAGGCCTTCGCGACCGGTCGCGCGACCCAGGAACTGGCGGAGATCATCGCGGCGCAGCTTCCCATGGCCTGGGTCAATGCCCAGCAGGCCGCCGACCCGCGTTTCGCGGCGATGGCCGGCCAGTTCGATCTACTGAGCGGTTTCGTCGGGGAAACCAGCCTGGGATATGGCGCCGAGCGCTGTCTCTACGAGTTGAGCCCGTCGATGCCCTGCGCCGGCCCCCTGTTGCGCGGCAGGGTCATCCTCGATGCCAGCGACCTGCTCCGGGCACTGGAGGACATCGCCGGCGGCGCGGAGCGGCCGAAGGAACCGATGGACCGGCACATCGCCGCCTTCCTGATGGCGCATCAGGCGCGGTTGATCCGCGGTCCGATGTCGCTGCTGGCGGAGGCATCGACCCTGCATGAGCGCTGCATCGCGACGATCGCGGTGTTCGAGATCGTGCAGCGGCGGCTCGATCTGCCGCCGTTGCCGCAGCTTTGCCGGTGGCTCGCCGAACTGGCCGGGCCGGCCATTGCCGCCTATCACAGCCGCAGCCTCCGGGATGGGTTGGGAGGGCAACTCGGCCGGGTCTGGAAGACCGGCCTGCTGCAGGCGCTTGGCGGTGTGGTGAACAACCACGCCCTGGCCGGCCGCGACCGGGACGGGTTTCTGAACGCCCAGGCGGCGCACCGTCAGGCGGGGCGGATCATCGCGCTGCGCCGGGGCGAGTTGCGGCGACGCCGTGAATTGTCGGTCGTCGCCGGACGGCAGGCGGCGTCGATCATCGCCAGCCTGCTTTCGGTCGTCGCCGTCAGCGGCGCCATCGTGATGGCCGTCCTGTAGCGGCCCGGCGCACCATGGTGAAACCGGACAAGGCCGCGAAGGCGACGAACAAGGCGGCGGGCAAGGCAAAGCGGTCGAACGCCGCCAGCCTGGTGCTCTGGGTCATGGTCGCGATCATCGGCCTGGCGTTCTTCGCGTTGCCGACCCTCATCGTCACCGTGGCCCTGCTGGTGCCGACCATCGTCGCCGCGATCGTCGACCGCAGCCGGGAGCATCATGCGATGCTGGCGGTCGGGTCGCTCAACCTCGCCGGGCTGGTGCCGGCGCTGCTCAATCTGTGGGCCGGCGGCCACACGATCGGCGGTGCCGGTCGCGTTCTTGCCGATCCCTATGCCTGGCTGGCCGGGTTCGGGGCGGCCGGGGTCGGCTGGCTGCTGGTGCTGGGCCTGCCGAAGCTGCTGGAACTGGCGATGACACTGCGCAACGAGGCGGAAATCCGTCGCCTGCAGGAGCGCCAAACGGCGCTGGTCGCCGAGTGGGGCCCCGACGTTGCCGGCAAGCAGGATTCCGAAACCGCCGCCGCGGCCGAATAGGGCAGCACGGTCTCAGCTTCCCAGCCGCTGCTCCAGGGCGGCGTTGCGCATTGCCTTTTGCAGCTTCTCGAAGGCCCGTACCTCGATCTGCCGAACCCGCTCGCGGCTGATGCCGTAGTGCTGACTCAGATCCTCCAGCGTGGTCGGATCGTCACGCAGGCGCCGTTCGTTGAGGATGTGGCGTTCCCGTTCGTTCAGATGCTTCATCGCGTTGCGCAGCAGCGTCCGCCGCTTGTCCAGCACCTGCTGGTCGGCGAGGCGGCTCTCCTGGCTCTCCGAATCGTCGACCAGCCAGTCCTGCCATTCGCCGTCGCTGTCGGCGCGCAACGGTGCGTTCAGCGAATGGTCCGGCGCGGCCATGCGCCGATTCATCGACACGACGTCCTGTTCCGGTACGGCCAGCTTGGTGGCGATCTCGGTCACCGTCTCCGGCGGCAGGTCGCCATCGTTGATCGCCTGCAACTGGCCCTTCAGCCGGCGCAGGTTGAAGAACAGCTTCTTCTGCGCCGCCGTCGTGCCCATCTTCACCAGCGACCAGGAATGCAGGATGTATTCCTGGATCGCCGCGCGGATCCACCACATGGCATAGGTCGCCAGGCGGAAACCGCGTTCGGGATCGAACTTCTTCACCGCCTGCATCATGCCGACATTGCCCTCGGAGATCAGTTCCGAGATCGGCAGGCCATAGCCGCGATAGCCCATGGCGATCTTGGCGACCAGCCGCAGATGGCTGGTGACCAACTGGTGCGCGGAGTCGGTGTCCTCATGCTCACGCCAGGCCTTGGCGAGCATGTACTCCTGCTCCGGCGCCAGCATCGGAAACTTCCGGATTTCCTGCAGGTAGCGGCTCAGGTTGTTCTCCGGCCCGATAGTGGGGACGTTCGAAACGCGCTTCATCTCAGGCATTCTATTACGCTCTCACGGGACGCGGCGGCCTTGCCGGTCGCAATCATTCCAATTCCTCGATCAGCACCGTCATGTCGGCCGGCAGGTCCGAGGCGAAACGGCGCGGTTCGCCGTCGCGCGGGTGCACGAAACGCAACGCCGCCGCGTGCAGTGCCTGGCGCGGGAAACGGCGCGACGGATGGTCCTCCGGCAGATCGGCGCGGCGGCCGCGGTAGAGCGGATCGCCGATGACAGGGTGGCCGATCGATGCCAGATGGACCCGGATCTGGTGCGTGCGCCCGGTGGCCAGTGTGCATTCGACGAGGCTGGCGGCCGACCGGCGCTCGCCGCCCAGGCGGCGCACCACGCGATAGCGGGTCAGCGCCGGTTTGCCGCCGCGCCGGACCACCGCCATTTTCTTGCGATTGCGCGGGCTGCGGCCGATCGGCGCGTCGATCTCGCCAGCGGCTTTCGCCGGGACGCCATCGACCACGGCCAGATAGGTGCGCGACAGGGTTCGGTCGGCGAACTGCGCGGACAGGCCGGCATGGGCGATATCGGTCTTGGCGACGACCATCAGGCCAGAGGTGTCCTTGTCCAGCCGGTGAACGATTCCCGGTCGCTGCACGCCGCCGATCCCCGACAGTCTTCCGGCGCAATGGGCGAGCAGGGCGTTGACCAGGGTCTTGTCGGGGTTGCCCGGCGCCGGGTGAACCACGAGCCCCGCCGGTTTGTCGACGACGAGGAGGTCGTCGTCCTCGTAAACGATGGCGAGATCGATGGCCTGGGCCAACGGTTCCGCAGGCGCAGGCTCCGGGATGATGATGTCGAAAGTTTGGCCGGGTTTGACCCGGGCCGAGGCGTCTCCTATCGTCCGGCCGCCGCTCGACACGTGGCCCGCGGCGATCAGCGCTTGCACCCGCGAGCGCGATACCTCGGGCAGCGCCGCCGCCAGCAGCCGGTCCAGCCGCTCGCCGGACTGGGCCAGGCCGGCGGCCACGCGATGCCTCGTAGCGGCGCTGTTGGCGGCATCGGCGGTGCCGGGAGGGAGGCTCGATGTCATTGCGCGCGGTGAAGGGGCTGGTGATCGGGATGGCCGTGATCCTGGCGGTCGGCTTTGCCGCCCTGATTGGCGGCATGGTGCAGCAGCTCTCGTCCGGCAAGGATGACCGGCCGCCCTATAGCGCCACCCTCGATCTGCCGGTCGGCGCCCGGATCGCCACGATCGCGCCGGCCGGCCGGCGTTTGGCGGTGCTGGTCACCCTGGTCGACGGCAGCGCCGAAATCCGCTTTCTCGATCCGGAGACCGGCCGCGTGACCGGCGTTGTCGCCGCCGAGTAGGAGTGCCACCGCATCGCCTCAGGCAAGGCCGTCGACCAGCCGCGCGAAGCCGGCGACGTCGATGTTGGAGCCGCAGACGACGATCCCGATCCGCTTGCCGGCCAACCGCTCGCGCAAGGGGCCGAGCAGGGCGGCGGTCGCCGCGGCGCCGGCGGGCTCCAGCATCAGCTTCAACTCCCGCGCCATCAGCGCCATCGCCCGGCGCAGCGCGTCGTCGTCGACCGTCACCAGCGCGTCGACATGGGCGCGGCAGAGCGCGAAGCTGTAAGGCGCCGCATAGGGCGCGCCGAGGCTGTCGGCGATGGTCCGGACCTTGTCGATGGTCTGCGGACTGCCGGCGGCGAAGCTGCGGTGCATGGTGTCGGCGCCTTCGGGCTCGACGCCGAACACCTCGCAATCGGGGTTCAGCAGCTTGACCGCGGTGGCGACCCCGGCGCACAGCCCGCCGCCGCCGATCGCCACGACGACCGCCTCCAGGCCCGGCGCCTGCCGGCACAGCTCGGCTCCCAGCGTGGCATTGCCGAGCGCCGTCAACGGCCCCTCGAAGGGGTGGACGAAGCTGCGGCCCTCCTCGGCCTCGATCGCCTTGACCCGCCCGACCGCGGCGTGGATGTCGGGTTCCAGCACCACCTCCGCGCCGTAGGCGCGGGCGATGGCGATCCGTGCCGGGCTGGCCGAGCGCGGCATCACCACCTTGGCGTGGGCGCCGAGAACCTTGGCGGCATAGGCGGTGGCGATAGCGTGGTTGCCGGCACTGAGCGCGGTGACCCCGCGCTCCAGCGCCGCCGGCGGCAGGTCGAGCATCACCGTCAGCGCGCCGCGCGGTTTGAAGGTGCCGGTGATCTGGAAATTCTCCAGCTTGGCGACGATCTCGGTGCAGGGCGGCAGCGCCGACTCGATCTCACGCCCGCGCCACCGGGTGACCGGCGTCTCGACGATCAGGTCGCCGAGCCGCGCGCGGGCGGCGTCGATCTGGTCTATGGTCGGCCGGTCTATCGTGTGAGCTTCGATCATGGGGGCTCGCGGAAATCGGGCGCCGGCACTATAGAGGGCGCCGCGGGCCGGGCAAACGGCCATGCCGGGGGCGGAGGCAGAGGATGAATTTCTACAGCGACAATGTCGCCGGCGCGGCGCCGGAGATCCTGGCGGCGCTGGCCGAAGGGGCGGCCGGCAGCGTGCAGTCCTACGGCGCCGATCCGGCGACGGCGCGGGTCGAGCGGCGGCTGGCCGAGATCTTCGAGACCGAAATCGTGGTCTTTCCGGTCGCCACCGGCACCGCCGCCAACGCCCTGGCGCTGGCGGCGCTGTGCCCGCCCTACGGCGCTGTCTACTGCCATGCCGAGAGCCACGTCCAGGTCGACGAATGCGGCGCGCCGGAATTCTACACCGGCGGCGCCAAGCTGGTGCCGCTCGCCGGCGCCCATGGCCGGATCGCCCCGGCCGATCTGGAGCGGGCGCTGGCGGCCGGCGGCGCCGGCGACGTGCACCACGTCCAGCCGGCGGCGCTCAGCATCGGCCAGCTCAGCGAGGCCGGCACCGCCTATACCCCGGGCCACGTCGCCGAGCTGGCGGATGTCGCCCGGCGGCACGGGCTCGGTCTGCACATGGACGGCGCCCGTTTCGCCAACGCCCTGGTCGGGCTGGGCTGCACGCCGGCGGAGCTGACCTGGAAGGCGGGTGTCGACGTGCTCAGCTTCGGGGCGACCAAGAATGGCTGCCTCGCCGCCGAGGCGCTGGTCTTCTTCAAGCCCGGGCTGGCGCGGGAGATCGGATTCCGCCGCAAGCGGGCCGGCCACCTGTTCTCGAAGATGCGGTTCCTGTCGCTTCAGCTCGAGGCCTATCTGGCCGACGATCTGTGGCTGCGCCTCGCCGGCCACGCCAACGCCATGGCGGCGCGGCTGGCCGAGGGGCTGGCCGGGGCGCCGGGGGTGGAGATCGCCCATCCGGTCGACGGCAACCAGATCTTCGTCGCCCTGCCGCCGGCGGTGAAACGGGGATTGCGGTCCGAGGGCTTCGGCCTGTCGACCTGGGACGACCGGCTCAGCCGCCTGGTCTGCGCCTTCAACACCGAGCCGGCC
>JABDIP010000013.1 GCA_013003675.1 Inquilinus sp. | reverse complement strand
CGGCGGAACTGTCCTACCGCATCAGCTTCAATCCCTGCGCCGGGATCGTGCGGGCGGGTGGCTCCTAGACGATGGACCGAGAACCAGACCTGCCGCTGACGCGCGATACGATCCTGTCCGGCCGGGTTGCGGCGATGGTCCGCGTCGCCGACCCCTCGGCTCACATGCTCAGCGACGCCGAGCTGGCGCACTCGCGCGCCGAACTGCTCGACGACCATTCCGGACGCGATCTGTGGGTCTTCGCCTATGGGTCACTGATCTGGAATCCGGCTTTTCACTTCGCCGAACGGCGCCCGGCGCGCCTGTTCGGATATCACCGCCGGTTCTGCCTGCGCACCCATCTCGGGCGCGGCACGCCGGATCGTCCGGGGCTGATGCTCGGATTGGAGGCGGGCGGGTCGTGCACCGGATTCGCCTACCGTATCGACGCCGCCGCCGTGGAGCAGGAGAGCTGGGTGCTGTGGAAGCGCGAGATGATCCTGGGAAGCTACATCCCGCGCTGGGTGGTCGTCGACGGCGCCGGTCCCGATCGCCGGGCCGTCACCTTCGTCATCAACAAGGCGCACGCCATGTATGCCGGGCGGCTGCCGAGGGCCGAAATCGTCCGCACCCTGGCCACCGCGCAGGGGATGCTGGGCCGGGGCTGCGACTACGTTTTCCATCTCGTCGCCGAACTGTCGTCGTCCGGCATACACGATCACGGCTTGGCATCGATCGCCGGCGACATCCGCGAAACGCAGCGCCAAGGAGCCTGACAGCCTCCTGGTGCCTTGCTGGTGAAGCCCTTATCTGCCGTACTTCCGGGCGCCCCATTCCAGCATCTTCTCCAGCACCCGCCGCAGCAACGGGCGCAGGCGGTCGGCCTTTTCCTCGTCGTAGGCGTAGGGCGGGTCCTCGTCCATATAGGTCGATTGCGCCAGTTCCATCTGCACCGCGTGGATGCCGGCGGCCGGGTCGCCGTAACGGCGGGTGATGTAGCCGCCCTTGAAGCGGCCGTTGACCGCCGTCTCGTAGCCATGGGTGTCCTGGCACAGCAGGGTCAGGCGAATCGTCAGCGCCGGATCGGCGGTCTTGCCGCCGCCGGTGCCGATGTTGAGGTCGGGCAGGGTGCCCTCGAAGAAACGCGGCACCTGGCCGCGGATCGAATGGGCATCGTAGAGCAGGGCGTAGCCGTGCTTGCGCTTCAGCCGGTCGAGCTCGGCCGCCAGCATCGCGTGGTAGGGTTTCCAATAGGCGTCGCGTCGCGCCGTCACCTCGTCCGCGTCCGGTGCCGCGCCGTCGCGGTAGAGCGGGCCGCCGTCGAACAGGCTGGTCGGGCACAGCTCGGTGTTGTCGGCGCCGGGATAGAGCGGCGTGCCGTCGGGGTCGCGGTTGAGGTCGATGACGTAGCGCGAATGGGTGGCGGCGAGCAGCCCGGCGCCCAGTTCCAGGGCCATGTCGTAGAGCCGGTCGACATGCCAGTCGGTGTCCGGCAGGGCCCTTGCCGCCTCGGTGAAACGCGCGGCGATGGCGTCGGGCACCTCGATGCCGGCATGCGGCACGCTGACCAGCAGCGGCGTCGACCCACGGGTCAGGTGGAAGGGTTGCATGGCGGTCAGCTCCGCGACGGCAGCAGATCGGCGGCGTAGGAGGCGAAGGCGCCCTCGGTCACCAGCCCGATGATCGCCTCGATGTCCGGCGCCATCGCCCGGTCCTCGGCCAGCGCCGGGGCCCGGGCGCGGATCGCCGCCAGGGCGGCGGCGAGGGCCGGGCTGGTCTCCAGCGGCTCGCGGAAATGCAGGCCCTGTGCCGCCGCCAGCAGCTCGATGGCGGCGATGCCGGCGGTGTTCCGCGCCATGTCGCCGAGCCGGCGGGCGGCGTGGGTCGCCATGCTGACATGGTCCTCCTGATTGGCCGAGGTCGGCAGGCTGTCGACGCTGGCCGGGTGGGCGAGGGGCTTGTTCTCGCTGGCCAGCGCGGCGGCGGTGACCTGGGCGATCATGAAGCCGGAATTCAGCCCCGGCTCGGCGGTCAGGAAGGGCGGCAGGCTGGACAGGCTGCTGTCGGTGAGGAGCGCGATGCGCCGCTCCGACAGGGCGCCGATCTCGGCGATCGCCACCGCCAGGGCGTCGGCCACCAGCGCCACCGGCTCGGCGTGGAAGTTGCCGCCGGACAGCACCTCGCCGGTATCCGGGAAGACCAGCGGGTTGTCGGAGACGGCGTTGGCCTCGATCTCCAGCACCCGCGCGGCATGGGCGATCTGGTCGACGCAGGCGCCCATCACCTGGGGCTGGCAGCGCAGGCTGTAGGGGTCCTGCACCCGGTCGCAATCGAGGTGCGAGTGGCGGATCCCGCTGCCGTCGAGCAGCCGGCGCAAGGCCGCGGCAACGGCGATCTGCCCCGCCTGGCCGCGCAATTCGTGCAGGCGGGGGTCGAAGGGCGCGTCGCTGCCGAGCGCGGCGTCGACCGACATCGCCCCGGCGACCAGGGCGGCGGCGAAGACATCCTCGGCGGCGAAAAGCCCCTGCAGCGCCAGCGCCGTCGACACCTGGGTGCCGTTCAGCAGCG
>JABDIP010000566.1 GCA_013003675.1 Inquilinus sp. | reverse complement strand
GCCAAGAGCCTGGAGGATGAGCGAGGGCCGATGAACGCCGAGTCGAACCCGAGCGCCGGTGACCTGGAGGTCGAAATGGTCGACGACCAGATCGCGCTGCGTGCCAGCGGACGGTGGGACATCCGTTCGGCGAAGGCGCTCGACCGGCGGCTGCAGGCGGTCGCGCCGCCGGCCGGGCTCACCGCCGCGACGGTCGACCTGGGCGCGTTGACGCGGCTCGACACGACCGGTGCCTGGCTGTTGCGGCGGACCATCGACGGGCTGGAGGCGGCTGGCGTGCGGGTGGCGCTGGAGAACACCGCCCCTGTCGTGCGGGCGCTGCTCGACGAGGTGGCGAAGTCCGACGCGCATGCCCCGATCGCCGAACCGCCGCCTGCCAAGATCGTCGAAATCGCCGGCAGGGTCGGCGAGTCGACAATCGAATTCGGCCAGGAGGCGCGCAACGTGCTGGGCTTCTTCGGTCTGCTGCTGGCGCGTATCGCCGGCACCATGCTGCGGCCCCGCCGGCTGCGGCTGACCTCGACCGTGTACCATATCGAGCAGACCGGGCTGAACGCGATCCCGATCGTCGCGCTGCTGTCGTTCCTGATCGGCGTCGTGCTCGCCTATCAGGGGGCCGAGCAGCTGCGCCAGTTCGGCGCCGAGCTGTTCGTTGTCAACCTGCTCGGCATCTCGATCCTGCGCGAGCTCGGCATCCTGATCACGGCGATCATCATCGCCGGCCGCTCGGGGTCGTCCTTCACCGCGCAGATCGGTACCATGAAGGTGAACCAGGAGGTCGACGCCATGCAGACGATCGGCATCGACCCGATCGAGGTGCTGGTCCTGCCCCGGGTGGCGGCGCTGGTGGTCACCCTGCCGCTGCTCGCCTTCCTCGCCGACATCGTCGGCCTCGCCGGTGGCGCGGTGATGAGCTATTTCACCTTGGACATCACCTTCGGTCAGTTCCTGCGCCAACTACAGGTGGCGGTCGACATCAAGCAATTCTGGCTGGGCCTGGTCAAGGCGCCGGTGTTCGCCTTCGCCATCGCCATGATCGGCTGCTATGAAGGCCTCAAGGTCAGCGGCAGCGCCGAGAGCGTCGGCCGGATGACGACGCGATCGGTCGTCGAGTCGATCTTCCTGGTCATCGTGCTCGACGCCGTGTTCTCGATCGTGTTCGTCAATATGGGGCTCTGAGGCGATGGCGGCGGTGAGGAAGCGGACGGACAGGCCGAACGGGGCGTCGGACGATGCGGAGGTGGTGATCCGCGTGCGGGGCCTGCGCAACCAGTTCGGCAAACAGATCATCCACGACAACCTCGACCTCGATGTGCGCCGCGGCGAGGTGATCGGAATCGTCGGCGGTTCCGGCAGTGGCAAATCGGTGCTTCTGCGCACGATCGTCGGCCTCAACCAGCCCGCCGGCGGGTCGATCGAGGTCTACGGAGTCAACGTGACGAAGGCCTCGGAGGCCGAGCGCCGATCGCTGATGCGGCGCTGGGGGGTGCTGTTTCAGGACGGCGCGCTGTTCAGCTCGCTGACCGTCGGCCAGAACATCCAGGTGCCGCTGAAGGAATACACCGACCTGCCGCGGGCGCTGATCGACGAGGTGACCGGCGTCAAGGTCGGCGTGGTCGGTCTGCCGCCCTTCGCCTGCGCCAAATACCCTTCCGAGCTGTCCGGCGGCATGCGCAAGCGCGCCGGTCTCGCCCGGGCGCTCGCCCTCGATCCGGATATCGTGTTCCTCGACGAGCCGACCGCCGGGCTCGATCCTATCGGGGCGGCGGCGTTCGACCAGCTCATCGCGAACCTACAAAAAAGCCTCAATCTCACGGTTTTCATGGTCACCCACGACCTCGACAGCCTCGCGGCAATCTGCGACCGTATCGCCGTTCTTATCGACAAGCGGGTCATCGTTGACACCATGGAAAACCTGCTGAAGGTCGATGTTCCCTGGATCAGGGAGTATTTCCATGGGCCGCGCGGCGGCCGACCGACCTCTAGCCGGACCGGTATCGAGATATGGAGACCAGGGCCAGCTATGTCGTCGTCGGCGCTTTCGTGCTCAGCGTCATCTTCGCCCTGGTGGTTTTCGCCGTCTGGCTCGGCCGCGTCAGCCTCGACCGCGAGATCGACACCTATCTGATCTATTTCACCGGGTCGGTGACCGGGCTGCAGGTCGGTAGCGCGGTGCGCTACCGCGGCGTCCCCGTCGGCACGGTGGCCGATATCCGCATCGCCCCGGAGAATGTCGAACTGGTCGAGGTGACCGTCGATGTCGAGGGCGGTACGCCGATCGTCACGAGCAGCATCGCCCGGCTCGCCGCGCAAGGCATCACCGGCGCCTCCTTCGTGGAGATCGTCGGCGGCATCCAGGGCGATCCATTGCTGACCGCCGCGGACGATGAGCGGCTGCCGGTCATCGCCTCGCAGCCGAGTTCGCTGGCGGAGTTGCTGGAGAATTTTCCCCGCCTGCTGGAAAGCGCCACCCGGCTGTCCGAGGCGGCGACCGCATTCCTGACCGAGGACAACCAGGCGGCGGTCGGCAACATCCTCTCCAACGTCGACGAACTGACCCGCACCCTCGCCGACCGTTCCGACGACATCGCCCGCGCCGTCGAGCGGCTCGAGAGCCTGGCGGTCAATTTCGACGGCATGGTCGCCGAGGCGCGGGTCGACATGGCGAGGCTCAGCGACCGCTTCGACGGCACGCTGGGCGCGGTCGACCGGGAATTGTCGCTGACCGCCAAGGACATCCGCGAACTGGCCGACGCGGTCACCGTCACGTCGAATCAGTTCTCCGCGCTGGTCCGCGAAAACCGGCCGGGCATCCGTGAGTTCACCGGCACCGGTGTCAACGAATTCACCCTCATGGTGCAGGAATTGCGTACGCTGGCGACCAATCTGTCGCGGGTGGCGACGCGGATCGAGAACGATCCGGCACAATTCCTTTTCGGCAGTTCGGAGCAGGGGATAAGGGTCGAATGACGCAAAAAGGGGGCATCAGCCGGCGTCGCCTGGTTGGACAGGCGGGGACCGCACTGGCGGTCGCCGCAGGGCTGCCGGGCTGCGTCTCGCCGCTGCGCCGGGAAGCGCCGCAGCTTTACACCCTGACACCGAAGAGCACGTTCGACGAGGGGTTGCCCGATGTCGAATGGCAGTTGCTGGTGGAGTCGCCGGCCGCCGCCGCCGGGTTGGATTCGCTGCGCGTCGCGCTGCAGAGCACACCGTTGAAGCTGGACTATTTCGCCAATGTCGCATGGACCGACCGGGCGCCGCTGATGGTCCAGACCCTGATCGTCGAGAGTTTCGAGAACTCCGGCAAGATCGTGTCGGTGGGGCGGGAGACCATCGGTCTGCGTGCCAACTATGTGCTCAAGACCGAACTACGCGAGTTCCAGGCCGAGTACATCGACGGTGGACTCAACCAGCCGCCAAAGGTCAATGTCCGGATGAACGCCAAGCTGGTCGAGATTCCGCGCCGGGCGATTATCGCCGGCGACAATTTCGAGGCTTACACGACCTCCAGGAGCAACAACCTCGACGCGATCGTGGAGGCCTTCGACGAAACCCTCGGCAAGGTGCTCCGCCGGCTCGTCGAATGGACCCTGGTTGCCGGCGAGGAGCACTGGCGGGAAAGAGATATCAGCTAACTGACCGCCGCCAAGCGCGGCCCCGGAACCAGCGCCGCCTCAGAAACTGACCGTGAAACGTGCGAGGACCTCGTAGTCGGTGTCGCTCTCGCTGCCGATACGGCCGGCATAGTCGATGCCGCCGGAAAGCGCCTCGGTGAATCGCACGTCGAGGGCGCCGTCGAGGCGGATCGCCTCTACATCGCTGCCGTCGGCGATCAACCGCGATTGCGCGTTGCCGGGCAGCGACGCGGCGATCGTCGCGTCGTCCGCACGGAACTCCCTTTCGATCGACAGGCTGAGCCGCGAGGTGATGCGCCCGAGCGGGCTGTCGACCGCTGCAACGCCGCGAACGCCGAGGCCGCCCACCACGGATTCGTCGGATTGCGTCTCGACGCTGAGGTTGAGCGGCCCGGCGCCGGTCTCCTGGTAGCCGTCGATCGTGCTGCGCCGATAGGCGAGCCCGGCGAAGGGGCCAAAGGAAACCGGACCGCGTTCCGTCAGGTAGCCGCCCTCAACCGCGGCGAAGACGGTGCTGCCGTCGGTCGCGGCAGAGGCGACCGGGAACAGGGCCGATCCGGTCGGCCGGCCGATGTCCTCATAGCGATCCTCGCTGAAGCCGAGCGCGGCATCGGTGTAGAACCGGTTCCCGCGCAGGCTGCCGTAAAGAGTGATGGCGTCGCTCGCCAACGCCAGCGAGCCGCCATCGCCATCGAGAGCGCCGGTGGCGCCGCCCGACCCGAAGACGACGCCGAGCACGGCGGCGTTGGAGAACCGGTAGTCGACGCCGACGGCGGTCAGGTCGCTATCGTAGTCGAAGCCGAGGCGGGTGGCGCCGCCGTCCCGCGTGCCGTCGTCGTCCGCGCCATAGAGGAAGAACGAAACGGCCGTCTCGGAGTCGATCGGGGCGAACCCGCCATCGATCAGGCCGAGCCCGGTATGGTCGAGACCGAAGGCCGCGGCTTGCCGCTCGTCCTGGGTGAAGCGGTTGCCGAGCAGATCGGCGCGGCGGCCGCCATGGCGCGATTGGCGCATCCGCGTGGTCGCGACGGCGCGATGCGCGGAGCCCATCAGCGCCGCCATCTCGTGTTGCGCGCCGACCCAGCGCGGACCTTCTCGGTTGCCGAGCAGCGTTGCGGCCGCCACATCGGCGACGACCGCGTGTCCGGCGGCGGTCGGATGCAAGTCGTCCCAGAATAGCCAGGTATCCGGCGTCGTGCAGGCGGGGCCCGAGAACAGGCAGGACTGCTCGACATTGTCGAAACCGAAGCGGGCCGGATCGGCGAGGATCGCGGCGAACGTGGCATTCACGTCGACCAGCGTGATCTCGATGTCGTCGCCACGGCGCAGATCGGCCATCTCGGCCGCCAGCAGCGCATTGTGCGTGTCGGTCAGCGCGGTCAGGAACAGATCGGCGCCAGGCGAACCCGCCGCTATGGTGTCCGCGAGCGGGATCGCGCCCAGATCGGGCAGGTTGAAGACCAGGAAGTTCTCGCCGCCGGCGTCGTGCAGTCGTCGCACCGCTGTCCCGATGTTGCCGACCGGGATCGTCGGTTCGGTCTCGGGCGGGATGGCGTCACGCAGATAGTCGTTCGCGCCGGCCCAGACGACGATCAGATCGTCCTCGCCGAGGGCCCGGCTCCCGCCGTCGTCATCGTCATCATCGTCGTCGTCGTCATCGTTCCCTTCGTCGTCGCCATGGCCGCTGCCGGCGGATGTCGCCAGGAACAGGTCGATCTGGCTCTGGACGCCGGTGCCGAGGGCTGGCGCGGGGAGAGGCACCGGAATGCCGTCGGCGTTGCCGAACAGGCCAGTATAGGCGCCGGCGATGGCGTAATTACCGCCGAATACCTCGGTGAAATCGATGCCCAGCCTCAGCTTCGGAGCGAAGCTCTCGATCCAGATCGGGCCGTTGGAGAAGGCGCCGCCCACATAGAACGGGGCCGGCGGAACCGCGCCGCCGGACAGCGCGAACAGGTTGCCGGTGTCGGTCAGGCTGTCGCCGAAGGCATAGAGAGTGTCGAAGTCGAGCCCGTCGGCGCCGGCACCCGGCGAGACGAGCGCTAAGATTGCCGCGACGCCTGTCGCGCCGAGCAGATTCCTGGTCATTTGCCTCCCCTTCCAGCGGTCGCGGCGGCCATTCCGGCCTGTCCGTTATGGTTGACCTGAGTTTGACTATCGCAGTCGACGGAACCGGCCGCAACGGGTGATCGACCGGTGCAGAATCGTCACCACTTGATCCTGATCCTGGCCGACACCTCGCGGATGCCGCTCGAGCGCAGGCGGATCCGGGACTCGTAGTCGAAAAGCCCATCCACCCGCCCGCGAAGGCGCAGACTGAGGGCATGCTCCAGCCGGAGATCGGTTGCGTCGATCTCTTCGAAGGACAGATTTCGCCGTGCGGTGTTCCAATGATCGCCGCCGGCCTGCTCGACAATGCCGAGAGGCTGCTCAAGGGAAACGGAAAGCTGGGTGTCGACCGGGCCAATCGAGCTTTCGAGGCGCGTCGCCGTAAGTAGGCCGATATGACCGATCAGCGACCCGTCGCCGGTCCCGGGCTCCCGGAAACCGACGACCGGCCCGGCGAAGAGGCGGTCGGTGCCGATCCCGGCGGTATCGTCGACCGTTGCCGTGAGGTCGACACCGGTCATCGCCGGGAAGCCGTCCGGACCCGCGATGGTCTCTGCGTTCGCCGTCGACCCCGCGGTCTGCGCGCCGATCAGCGCCATCCCGAGCCAGACTGCCGTCACAAACTCCTGCTTCATTGACCCCTCCTTCCTGGATGGGAACCTTTGTCCGGCGGCGTGCCCAAGGACAAAACCTCTTGGCGCTCAATCGACGCGCATGCCGGAACGACTTCTCCAGTTCTCCCGACCACAAATTCGCAGGTTCGTCAGAACCAATCGAATTGGTTAATAATTAACAGTAAGTTTATCATTAAATTTCTCTTACTGTCCACCTTGTCTTTATGCGGCAGAGTCGTGACAGCCGGTCGGATTTCTTCCCCACCCAGCCGAAGGAGGGTGCGGTCTGTCTTCCGCGACCTTGGGTTCTGGTTTGCGGTGGTCCGGGAATGCGGCATGGTGCAAGGTGCCTTCGTTGGCGCCGGGCGGCGCGGGTCGTTGTCCCGGATCCGATGCATCGTCCTGTTCACAAGGGACCGCAACCCGCCGATGTCGCATGTTTTCCACCGGCACACCCGGATGAACCCGCCGGTCGCGGTGGCCGGCGACGGGCCCTATGTGATCGATCGCGACGGCAGGCGCTATCTGGACGCGTCCGGCGGCGCCGCGGTGTCCTGCCTGGGGCACAGCCATCCGGCGGTGGTCGCCGCGATCCGCGAGCAGGTCGGGCGACTCGCCTATGCCCATAGCGGGTTCTTCACCACCGAGCCGATGGAGGCGCTGGCCGACCATCTGGCGGCGCGGGCGCCCGGCCGGTTGGACCAGGTCTATTTCGTGACCGGCGGGTCGGAGGCGATGGAGGCGGCGCTCAAGATGGCCCGGCAGTACTTCCTGGAGATCGGCCAGCCGCAGCGACGGCACCTGATCGCCCGGCGCCAGAGCTATCACGGCAACACGCTGGGCGCGTTGGCGGTCGGCGGCAACCAGTGGCGCCGCGAGCCCTTCGCGCCGCTGCTGATCGAGACCACCCACATCTCCCCTTGCTACGCCTATCGCGACCGACGCGACGACGAAGGCGACGAGGCGTACGGTTTGCGCGTCGCCAACGATCTGGAGGCGGCGATCCAGCGGCTCGGACCCGACACGGTGATGGCGTTCGTCGCCGAGCCCGTGGTCGGCGCGACCGCCGGGGCGGTGCCGGCGGTGCCCGGCTATCTGAATCGCATCCGGGAGATCTGCGACCGCCACGGCGTGCTGCTGATCCTCGACGAGGTGATGTGCGGCATGGGCCGCACCGGCACGCTGTTCGCCTGCGAGCAGGACGGGGTGGTGCCGGATCTGGTCGCCATCGCCAAGGGGCTGGGGGCCGGCTACCAGCCGATCGGCGCTCTGCTGGCCACGGACACCGTCTTCGCGGCGATCCGCGACGGCACGGGGTTCTTCCAGCACGGCCACACCTATATGGGCCACGCCACCGCCTGCGCGGCGGCGCTGGCGGTACAGCGCACGATCGACGAGGAGGGACTGCTGGCGGCGGTGCGGACCAAGGGCGCGGCGCTGAAGACGGCGCTGGAGGAGCGCTTCGGAAACCAGCGCCATGTCGGCGACGTCCGCGGCCGTGGTCTGTTCCTGGGGCTTGAGCTGGTCGCCGACCGCGCCAGCAAGGAACCGTTCGATCCAAGCCTGAAGCTTCACGCGCGGATCAAGGCGGCGGCGATGGCGCGCGGCCTGATGTGCTATCCGATGGGCGGCACCATCGACGGCCGCCGCGGCGATCACGTGCTGCTGGCGCCGCCCTTCATCGTCGATGACGACCATCTGGCGGAGATCGTCGAGAAGCTCGGCGAAGCTATGGACGCGGCATTGGCGGAGGTGGCGTGAGCGCGGAACGGGCCGCCGGCGGCTGCCTGTGCGGCGCCGTCCGCTATGCGGTGGACGGGCCGTTGCGGCCGGTGATCGCCTGCCATTGCGGCCAGTGCCGGCGCTGGAGCGGCCATCTGGTGGCGGCGACGGCGGCGCCGCGCTCGGCATTGACGGTCGATGGTAACGAGGCGCTCGCCTGGTACGAGTCGTCGCCCGGCATCCGTCGCGGCTTTTGCCGGACCTGCGGCTCCAGCCTGTTCTGGGGCGACGAGGCCGCGCCGACGATCAGCATCATGGCCGGCACGCTCGACGCTCCGAGCGGCCTGACGACCGAACGGCACATCTTCGCCGCCGATAAGGGCGACTACTACGACATCGCTGACAGCCTGCCGCGCCAGGACGGGGACCGCGAGCGTGGCGGCGACCGGTAGTGGGGCGATGACCGGGATCGAGGCGTCGCCGCCCTGCCTGATCATGGTGGCGCCGAACGGGGCGCGGCGCAGCAAGGCCGATCATCCGGCGTTGCCGATCTCGCCGGCCGAGTTGGCGGATACGGCGGCCGCCTGCTTCGAGGCCGGGGCGGCCGCCATCCACCTGCATGTGCGCGACCGGGACGGGCGCCACAGCCTCGATGCGGACGCCTATCGCGCGGCGCTCGACGCGATCCGCGGCGCGGTCGGCGACCGGATGGTCTGCCAGGTGACCACCGAGGCGGTCGGCCGCTACGCTCCGGCGGAGCAGATGGCGATGGTGCGGGATCTGCGCCCCGAGGCGGTATCGCTGGCCATTCGCGAGCTGGCGCCGGACGCGGCCAGCGAACCGGAGGCGGCGCGTTTCTTC
This sequence comes from Inquilinus sp., assembly GCA_013003675.1. GTDB lineage: Bacteria > Pseudomonadota > Alphaproteobacteria > DSM-16000 > Inquilinaceae > JABDIP01. Next base: position 787 of record JABDIP010000566.1, on the reverse strand, counting down.
GACTGGCTGCGAGGCGAGCGCATCCGGCCGCAATACATCCTTTACGACGCCGCCGACGTGTGCCGCTTCAACGATCTGAAGGCGCGTGGCGTGGTGCCGGAAGACTCCGCCTTCCTGCTGTTCGTCCTCGGCCGCTATGCGGCGGACCAGCAATCGGAGCCGCGCGAGCTGTTGCCCTTCCTGGCCGCCCTCGACGCGCGGGATCGTTGGGCCGTCTGCGCCTTCGGCCGACGCGAATCCGTGTGTGCGTTGACGGCGGCGGCGCTCGGCGGGCATAGTCGGGTGGGATTTGAGAATAATTTTCACTTGGCGTCCGGCAAGGTGGCGGAAGACAACGCCGCGCTGGTCGCTGAGGCCGTGGCCGCCACCGGTCAGGTGGGGCGTCGGGTCGCCGACGCCGTCGCGGCAAGGGGGGAGGTACTCTGACACGGCCCGTGATCCGGGCCGACGCGACCGTATTATCGGCATCCGCCGTCGAACCGGTCGCCGCGGCGACGCCGGGGACGGCGTTTCACACCAACCAATCGACAGGAGCATCGGAGGAAAAGATGCAGAAACTTGCTGCAACTACATTGGCGTTGGCCTTGGCGGCCGGCGTGACGATGGCCGGCGGCCCCGCCGCCGCCCAGAACGACACCTTCGTCACCATCGGCACCGGCGGCGTCACCGGCGTCTACTACCCGACCGGCGGCGCCATCCAGCGCTTGGTCAACCGTGGCCGCGCCGAGCACGGCATCCGCGTCTCGGTGGAGAGCACCGGCGGCTCGGTGTTCAACCTCAACGCCAT
>JABDIP010000562.1 GCA_013003675.1 Inquilinus sp. | reverse complement strand
CGAATAGCCGGTGGCGAGCGGGGCGAACGACATCAGGGTTCCCTCAATTGGCGGCCGGTCAGCCGCAGGAAGACGTCCTCCAGATTGGCCTGGCGGTGCAGATAGACGGCCTGGTCCGGCAGGGCGGCGAGGAAGTCGCGCGGCGTCTCGACGTAGTAGAGCACGGCATCGCCGATATCCTCGCGGTCCCAGTCGCCGTCGGCGAAACCGTCGGGCAGGGGCTTCTGCACCTCGAAGACGTGCCCCTTCACATGCCGGTCGATCAGCGCCTGCGGCGTGCCCTCGTCGAGGATGACGCCGCTGTCGATGACGATGATCCGGTCGCACAGGCGCTGCGCCTCGTCCATGTAGTGGGTGGTCAGCAGCAGCGTCTTGCCGGCCTTCTTGAGCTGCATGAGCTGCTTCCAGATCAGCACCCGGGCCTGCGGGTCGAGCCCGGTGGTCGGCTCGTCGAGGATCACCAGCTCGGAATTGGCGATCAGCGCCCGGGCGATCACCAGCCGGCGCTGCATGCCGCCCGACAGCGCGTTGACCGTGGCGCCGGCCTTCTCGGCGAGCTGCATGAAGCCGAGCAGTTCCGGCACCCGGGCGCGGACGGTGTCCGCCGGCAGGCCGAAATAGCGGCCATAGATCAGCAGGTTCTCGCGCACCGTCAGATCCGGGTCGAGATTGTTGTCCTGCGGCACCAGGCCGATGCGGCCCTTGGCGGCGCGGTCGAGCGCCTGCACCGGGCGGCCGAAGACCAGCAGCTCGCCGCCGGTCACCCGGGTCAGCCCCATCACCATGCGCATGGTGGTGGTCTTGCCGGCGCCGTTCGGGCCGAGCAGGCCGATGCAGCCGGCCCGCTCGACCGCGAAGTCGATGCCCCGGACCGCCTCGAAATCGCCGAACCGCTTGGTCAGGCCGCGGGCGGCGATGATCGGGGACTCGGCCATTTGTGGGTCCTGGGTCGGGGGAGGAGGGGCAGGCGCCAATTCCGCGTGATCGGACAATGCTCTAAGCCGCGTCGAAACGGCCGACGGTGCCCTGGGAAAGGCGCCACAGCGTATCGTTCGGCGCCTTCTGCGCCAGGGTCTCGGCCGGCGACAGGCCGGCGTAGCGACCGCGCAGGGCGCGACCGAAGGCGCCATGCGAGATCAGCACCACCACCGGTTCGCCGGTCACCTTGTCCAGCCAGCGCCGCGCCCGCTCCGACATCGCCGCATAGCTCTCGCCGCCCGGCGGTGCCCGATGCCAGCGATCGGCCCGGAAATGGACCCACTCCTCCGGGGCGGCGTCGGCGATCTCGAGATGGGTCATGCCCTCCCATGCGCCCCAGCCGATCTCCACCACCTCCGGGTCGGACTCGAACCGGTCGGGCGCGACGCCCAACGCGTCGGCGATCAGTGCCGCCGTGTGCCGGGTCCGGCCGAGCGGGCTCGCCAGCAGGCGGGCGGCGCCGAGATCCTCGACCAGCGAACCCAACAGGGCGCCGACGCGGCGGGCCTGGTCCTCGCCGCGCGCGGTCAGCGGCGAATCGAGCCCGCCCTGCATGCGCCCGGCGCGGTTCCACTCGGTCTCGCCGTGCCGAATCACATAGATCGTCTGCATCCGCCCCACTGCCGCCGCGTCGAAAGGGCGACTAGAATAGCGGCGACAGCCGGCCGCTCAAGCGGGGCGTCGCGAGGCGGAGGGGAGGGCGGATGGCACGGGCGCCGGTGGCGGGGTATTCGGCGACGCCACTGATCGCGAAGCTGGGCTACAAGGCCGGGCAGCGCGCGTTGCTGGTAGCGGTGCCGGCGACGCTGCGGCCGGTGCTCGAAGGGCCGGAATTCGCCTGGCGCCGGACCATCGGCGGCGCGGCCGAGGCGCCGGCCGATTCGGCGCCGCTCGATGTGGCGCATCTGTTCGTCGACCGCCGGGCGGTGCTGGAGGACGCGTTGCCGAGGCTGCGGGCGTTGCTGGCGCCGGCCGGGATGGTCTGGGTCTCGTGGCCCAAGAAGGCCGCGAAAGTGCCGACCGACATCACCGAGGACGTGATCCGCGCCCTGGCCCTGACGATGGATCTGGTCGACGTGAAGGTCTGCGCCGTCGACCCGGTGTGGTCGGGGCTGAAGCTGGTGATTCCGGTGGCGAAACGGCCCGCCGGCTGACCGGGCGGCTCAGTGGAGGCGGAACTCGCCGTCGCAGACGCGCAACTCGGCTGGCCCGATCAGCCCGGCCGACGCCACCTTCACCGAATGCAGCGGTCCCTCCAGCTCGCGTTGCCAGAAATCGAGGAACCTGATCAGGGCGGGGAATTTCGGTGCCAGGTCGAGCTGCTGCCACAGATAGCTCTGCAGCACCGCCGGATGGTCGGGCATGTGGTAGAGGATTTCCGCGGTGGTCAGGCGATAGCCGCGGAGCTGCAGTTCCAAGTCGCGCATCGTTGCAATCGTCTCCAATGTCTTGCCAACCGGAGTGTCGATCGATCCAATGAGAGATCCACGATCCCTGATGCCCCATTTTCTGACCTCCCAGGGTCAAGGGCAAGAATGAAAATTCTGTAAAGTCAAGGGGCTAGCAGCCTCCTGCCGAGAGTGCTGCCAAACCTGGAAAATCACCGCGCCCGCCACTTGAAGACGCGGCCCTCGGTGCATAGATGCTTGGCACTCGCCGACGGGGAGTGCTAACAACCCGCAGCGTCGGGTGAACCGCCGGCGATCGCATCGCGTTTTGTTTCAATTGGGAGAGCAAGAGATGGGCTTCAGACCCCTTCACGACCGTGTCCTGATCCGCCGGATCGAGCAGGACGACAAGACCTCCGGGGGCATCATCATCCCCGATACCGCCAAGGAAAAGCCGCAGGAAGGCGAAGTCGTCGCCGCCGGCACGGGCAGCCGCGACGAGGCCGGCAAGCTGGTCCCGCTCGACGTCAAGGCCGGCGACCGGGTTCTGTTCGGCAAATGGTCCGGCACCGAGGTGAAGCTGGATGGCGAGGAACTCCTGATCATGAAGGAGTCCGACATCCTCGGCATCGTCGAGCCGCAGCAGAAGAAGGCGAAGGCGGCCTAAGGCCGTTACCGCTTTCCGTTAACACACAGGATTAAGAGGAAGCATCAGATGCCTGCCAAGGACGTAAAATTCGGCGGCGACGCCCGCGCGCGCATGCTGCGCGGCGTCGACATTCTGGCCGACGCCGTCAAGGTCACGCTGGGGCCCAAGGGCCGCAACGTCGTGCTCGACAAGTCGTTCGGCGCGCCGCGCATCTCCAAGGACGGCGTGACCGTCGCCAAGGAGATCGAGCTGACCGACAAGTTCGAGAACATGGGCGCCCAGATGGTCCGCGAGGTTGCCTCGAAGACCAACGACCTCGCCGGTGACGGAACCACCACGGCGACCGTGCTGGCCCAGTCGATCGTCCGCGAGGGCGTCAAGGCGGTGGCCGCCGGCATGAACCCGATGGATCTGAAGCGCGGCATCGACATGGCGGTCGAGGCGGTGGTCAAGGACATCCAGGGCCGCTCGCGTACCGTCGAGACCAATGAGGAGATCGCCCAGGTCGGCACCATCTCCGCCAATGGTGCGCAGGACATCGGCGCCATGATCGCCAAGGCGATGGCCAAGGTCGGCAACGAGGGCGTGATCACCGTCGAGGAGGCCAAGTCGCTCGAG
>JABDIP010000552.1 GCA_013003675.1 Inquilinus sp. | reverse complement strand
GCGGGGTCAAGATGGGTCTCAAGAGCCCCCGAACGGCGAACAGCAAATGGAGGAGGTTACGGGCCCGGGATTTGAACCTGCTTCTACGCCGCGTGGCGAGCTCACCGCTTCTTGACGATCGTCGGTTGCTGGCAGTGACACGCAGGTGACATCTGAATATTAACTGTTTGATTTTATTGAGATTCAATAAGCATCATAATCCGCGTGTCGGGGGTTCGAGTCCCTCCTCCGCTACCACCCTTTCGGACAAACCTGTCTCGTTTCGATCGCCTGCACGCCAGGCAGGCCGGTCGATATCTGCGTCTCTTGGTATAAGCACACGGAGCGCCACACTTCTGATCCGCCGAAGGCGCGTCTCAATCGACGTTTCCGCTGTACTCCGCCGCGGGACGCAGCGTCCAGGTTACGGTCATATCGACCTTTGCCGCCGCCAGAAGATTCATCACCGGGCAGCGGTATTCGACATTCTTGCTGAGTTGGCGGAAGCGGGCTTCGGGTTCGTCAGAATAGACGATGATGTCGAGCGAGCCGCTCTCGAAATAGGGCCGGATGCCCGGCACGCCCTTGGGGCCGCGCACGTCGATCTGGCTTTCGCAGGCGAAGTCCACGCCGGCATAGTCGAAGCCCATCGCCTTGGCGACGCCGTTGATGATGACCCCGTCGCAGCCGACGAGCGCGACGAGAACGGTTTCCAGCGGGCTGGGCGCGGAATTCGTGCCGCCGAGCGAGGCGGGTTCGTCGGTATAGACCGCGTCGAAATCCCTCACCTGTATCCTGGTGCGAGTCCCGGCCGCGTTCGTCGCCTTCACGTGGCGCACGCCGATTGTCTTCGTTGCGGGGTCGATGCTCGGTTCGATGATGTCGGCGTCGATCATGTCGGACATGGGCCTTGCTTCTCGTCAGCTAATAGGGAAAAGCACGCCGACGGGCGGGTCGCCGCGCAGGATTTCGAAAAGAAGGCGCACCACCGCGAAGACGACAACGCCATAGATCAGACTGGTCCAGATGCGCATCCGCGCCCGCGCGAGCAGCATCCAGGCGATCAGCGCGACCGTCGGGATACTGAGGCCGATGGCCCAGACCGCCGCGGTATAGAGCATCAGGACCGCGAGAATGATCAATTCGCGCGCCTCCGCGCCGAAATCGTTTCGGTATTCGCGGATGCCCCGGACCAGTAGCCAAAGCGCCAACGGCAGTCCCGGCACGATGGCAAGGGCAGGCATCAGTCGCGACGCGGGGTTGAAGGTGAACATCTCCCAAAGCGCGTAGCCAAAAAGGACGGTCGCGATTGCGGCGAGGATCAGCGCAACACCGCGGTTTGGGTCCGAGTCCGGCACCGGTGTGTCCTCGGCGGATGGTTCGACCGGCTTGCCGCGGGCGCGCAGCCATCGAACGGCGGAGAGCAGAAGCGGGACGACGATCAACGAGCCGATGATCAGCACGCCGGGCCGCGCCAGCCACGACCAGCCGTGAATCTGATTGGTGAGCCAGAAATACTGCTCCATCGGCCCCGACAGGACGAAGCCGACCAGCGCCGGTGCCCTTGGCCAGCCGCCGTGCTTCATCAGCCAGCCGAGCGCGCCGAGGGTGAACAGCATGAAGATGTCGCCCATGGTCGAGGTCGACTGATAGGCGCCGATGACCATGATCAGGATCAGCGGTGTCGCGATGATCGCGAAGGGAATCCGGGTCAGCCGCGCCAGCGCCGGGGTGATGGCAAAACAGAACGCGGCGCCGACGACCGATGTCAGCGCGACGGACCAGACGATCAGGAACATCAGGTCCGGGTTCTGCGTGATCATCCGCGGACCCGGGTAATAGCCGAACGAAAACAGCGCGCCGAGGAAGATCGCCGCGGCAGGTCCGCCCGGCACGCTGAAGAGCAGTGTCGGCACAAGGTCGGAAATCACGGTGGCGTTGTTGGCGCCTTCCGAGGCCGCGATCCCCCGGATCTCACCCTTGCCGAATCGCGATTTGTCCTTGGCGGAGCGGATCGAGTGGCCATAGGCGACCCACGTCGAGGCGGAGGCACCAACCGCCGGAACGAAGCCGCCGAAAACACCAATGATCGACGACCGCAGGACCAGCCATTTCAGACGCCAGAAATCGCGAAAGCCCTCGCCCCAACGGGCGACCTCCATGCGCTTGTGGCTGATGCCGCCGCCGGCGGCGAGCATCGATATCACCTCGGCCACGCCGAAGAGCCCGAGTGCCACGATGGTCAGTGAAAAGCCGTCGAGAAGGTAGACCTGTCCGAAAGTGTAGCGAAAATCGGCCGCCGCCTGAGCGGGTCCGATGACGCCGAGAAGGACGCCGAGGGCCGCCGCCGCCAGCCCCTTGGCGATGTCCTTGCCGATCATCGATGCGGCGAAGAACAGCCCGACGAGGGCGAACATGAACAGTTCGGGTGTCGATAGAAACAGCACGATCGGTCCCGCCACCGGAATGGCGACGAACAGGATCGCGGCTCCGGCAAGGCCACCGACCATCGATGCGAGAAAGCCGACGCCAAGCGCCTGTGCTGCGTGCCCCTGCTTGGCAAGCGCGTGCCCTTCGATGGCCGTCGGTGCCGAGGCGGGCGAACCGGGTGCGCCGAGGAGAACCGAGGTGATCGTGTCGGAGGTGTAGACGATGGAGACCGCGCCGAGCAGCATCGCCAGCCCGGCATAATCGTCGAGGTAGAAGACGAAGGGCAGCAGGATCGAGACGGCGGCCACGCCGCCCAGGCCCGGCAGCATCCCGAAGATCATGCCCACGACCATGCCGGCGAACAGCGCCGCCAACCGTATCGGGTCGAACAGCGCATCCAGCGCCGTGAGCGCATTTTCGATCATGAAGATGTCCCGGCCGAGACAGGAGATCCGGGCCCGCGCAGGGCCCGG
>JABDIP010000535.1 GCA_013003675.1 Inquilinus sp. | reverse complement strand
TTCCAGGGCGGCTCGCCGGTGTCGACGAAGCAGGCGGCGTTCAGCGCCGCCAAGAGCGGCGCTTCCAGCGGACCCGCGCCGGCGCCGCGGCCGATCGCACCCTGACGGCGATGGCGCTGCGCGGCGCGGGTCCGCTGGAAGCGCCGCTCTTGGCGGCGCTGAACGCCGCCTGCTTCGTCGACACCGGCGAGCCGCCCTGGAACGAGCGCGCCTTCGCCGATCTGCTCGCGGCGCCGGGCGTCGAAGCCTGGTTGTCGCTTGCCGAGGGGACTACCGAGCCGGTCGCCGGCTTCGGACTGATCCGGGTCGCCGGCGGCGAGGCGGAGATCCTATCCATCGGCGTGCTGCCGGAGAACCGCCGGCAAGGCCACGGCGCCGTCCTGCTCAATGCCGCGGTTGGCGCGGCAGCGCGCGCGGGCGCCACGGCCCTGTTTCTCGAGGTCGCCGAGGACAACCTGCCGGCCGTGATGCTTTACACCGCCGGCGGCTTCGCCGCGGTCGGCCGGCGGCGACGCTATTACCGGCGCGTCGACGGCGCCGTGGACGCGATCCTGATGCGCCGAACGCTCGATGGGATCAGCGGCGGCGTATCCTGAGACGGTGCAGGTCGCCATCCTCGGCCGGCTCGAGATCGAGGACCTCATGGCCCTGTTCGACGGCGGCGCGAGGCACGTTTTCCAACGGCTCGCCGGCTCGCAGCATCACTTCGACGATTTCGCCCGGACGCATTTTTTCCAGCAGCAACTTCGTTCTGACAAAGGTAAACGGACACAGCTCTTCACTGATGTCGAGGAAGTAATCCGCTTTGTTGGAAGCCGCCATTAAATTTCTCTTACATGACGCCGGATCGATATTGCAATGTAGTCTTCGGCAAACTATACCACAACAAAACACGGGGAGCCGCTGGGATGAATGAAGAGCAAGAACCTCAGGAATTGCTGTCGCTGACCACGCAGATCGTTTCGGCGCATGTCTCGAATAACGCGGTGGACGTGCCGGGGCTGTCGGGGCTGATCGAGAAGGTTTACAAGGCGCTGGCCGGGATCGGGGCGGAAGTCCCCGCCGCGGCCGAACGCCCGCAACCGGCGGTCCCGATCAAGAAGTCGGTGACCCCCGACTTCATCATCTGCCTCGAGGACGGCAAGAGGCTGAAGATGCTCAAGCGGCATCTCAAGACCGCCTACGACCTGACCCCCGAAGGCTATCGCGAGCGTTGGGGTCTGCCGAGCGATTACCCGATGGTGGCACCCAACTACGCCAAACAGCGCAGCATGCTGGCCAAGCAGATCGGTCTTGGAACCAAGGCCCGGCGCGGTCGCTGACCGCAAGCCGGACGCTGTCCGGGCCGCGGCAATCCTCGCTGTGTCGCATCGCCGCCACAGTCGCCGCCCATAAACGAGTCCCGCCACCACCGGTCGGACCGGTCCGTCCGGCGGTGGTTCCCCATGCCCGCCACGGAGACATGGACCTCGCGCCGCATCTGTGGCAGATGGTCCGGCTTGGCCGGCCGGCGGTCGATGGGAAATCCGTCCTCCGCGGGTGTCGAACGCCGCATCGCGCCTGACACCGGCGGGATGGCGCCGCGACGTCGGGGCGGCCGGGGCAGGGACGACCCTAGGGTGGCGGCCGGGGACCGGCCTTCGACGCGGTCGGCATTCGCACGAAACGGAGCGTGGTGAAGAAACTCTATATTAAGACCTGGGGCTGCCAAATGAACGTCTACGATTCCGCGCGTATGGCGGACGTTCTGGCGCCTCTCGGCTATCGGTCGGCGAGCGTCCCGGACGACGCCGACATGGTGATCCTCAACACCTGCCACATCCGCGAGAAGGCGACCGACAAGGTGTTTTCCGAACTGGGCCGGCTTCGCGGCCTGAAGGAAAAGGGCGAAGACGGGATGATCCTGGCCGTCGCCGGCTGCGTCGCCCAGGCCGAAGGCGAGGAGATTCTGCGCCGCGCGCCCTATGTCGACATGGTGTTCGGGCCGCAGACCTATCACGACCTGCCGGAGATGGTGGCCCGCGCCGAGCGCCGCGCCGGCGGCGTGCTCAACACCGATTTCCCGGTCGTCTCCAAATTCGACCGCCTGCCGGCCGGGGGCGCCGGCCAGGGCGCCAGCGCCTTCCTTTCCGTGCAGGAGGGCTGCGACAAGTTCTGCAGCTTCTGCGTCGTGCCCTACACCAGGGGCGCCGAGTATTCGCGCCCGGTGGCGCAGATCGTCGCCGAGGCGACGGCCCAGGTCGGTTCCGGCGCCCGCGAGATCACCCTGCTCGGACAGAACGTCAATGCCTTTCACGGCGACGGGCCCGACGGCAGGAGCTGGGGTCTCGGCCGGCTGATCCGCGAACTGGCGGAGATCGCCGGGCTGGACCGGCTGCGCTATACGACATCGCACCCGCTCGACATGGATGCCGAACTGATCGCCGCCCACGCCGAGGTGCCGGCGCTGATGCCGTTCCTGCACCTGCCGGTGCAGAGCGGCAGCGACCGTGTGCTGGCGGCGATGAACCGCCGCCACGCCGCCGACGATTATCGCCGCATCGTCGACCGGCTGCGCGCGGCGCGGCCCGACCTCGCCCTGTCCTCCGATTTCATCGTCGGCCATCCGGGCGAGAGCGACCGCGATTTCGCCGACACCCTGGGGCTGGTCACCGAGATCGGTTTCGCCCAGGCCTACAGCTTCAAGTACAGCGCCCGGCCCGGCACGCCGG
>JABDIP010000534.1 GCA_013003675.1 Inquilinus sp. | reverse complement strand
GCCGACGACCGAGCGGAAGTCCGCATCGGCCGGAACGCCCGGAAGGGCGGGAGTCACATAGAGATTGTCGGCCCGGAGGTCGACGAAGCCGCGGCTGCGGGAGTCGTCGATGCCGTCGAAGACCCGCTCGGCGACGCCGAACAGCTCGGCCGTCGTCATTCCGCCAGTCGCCGAGCCGCCGAACAGGGCATCCGTCGCGTCCAGCGTCACGAGACGTTCGGCGCCCTCGCCGCTGACGACGATGTCGAGATTCGCGTCCGTCGACCCGAGCTGCTCGGAACCGGCGAAGTTGGTGTTGCCGAGGTCGATTGTGGCATCCGCCGTCTGGGCGACGCTGGAAACCCAGAGGCTCCCGCCCCAGCCGGTCTTCGACGGGCCTGGCACTGTGGCGCCATTGTCGCCGCCCAGGACCACATCGTTGAAGGACAGCCCGCCGACGCCGTCGAACCCTTGGATTCCGATGTGGGCGACGCGGTATGTGCCGGCGACCGAGACATTGTCCAGCGATACGGTGCCCATCGCCGCGAAGCCGCTTGCGAAGGTGCCGTCGTCCACACCGCGCATCTGCAATCCGTACCGGGCGTCGGCCGTCGCGCCGTCGTTCGAGATGTCGATATCCGACAGCGCTGCATTTTCATTGAAGTAGAACAGGAGCAAGTCGCCGCGCCCATCGGAGGCGCCGGTCTGACCGTTGTTGAAGAAATCCGCATTGGTCAGTTGCAGATTGGCCAACTGGCTGCCCGTGCCGGCATCGCCGATGACGGCAAAGCCATTCTCGCCATGGCCCTCGAAGCGGGTGTTCTCGACCACCAGCGTATCGAGGACCGTTCCGCCATCGACATGGATGCCGAACTGGGCGCCGTTGGCGCCGGAGAACCCCATGTCCCGGATCGTCACCGTCTCGGTGCCGCCGGCGTCGATGTCGCTGTCGATCAGCAGGTTGGCGCCGCCACCGGCCGCAACGATGGTCGTGGTCGCGCTGTCGCCGTCCAGGGTCAGCGGCTTGTCGACGATCAGGTTTTCGACGAATGTGAAGGCACCGATATTCAGCGTCGCGTTGAGCGCCGCGATGTCGATGGCGTCCTGGATGCTGGCGGCGTTCGAGACCACCGTGATGAGATCCGCCGTGCCGGTGATCGTTCCGGTGCCGGCGTTGAGGTCGGCGTCGAGCGACGCGGTCGCGACATTGAGGGCGATGCTGCCGCCGCCTGCGGTGCCGGAAGCATCGACCTCGGCACCGTTGGCGATGGTGGCGCTGTCACCGTCGATGGTGATCGACCCGCCGCTCTCGTCCGCATTCGCACCGCTCGCCAGCAATTGGCCGGAAACGAAGACGCCATTGTCGGGGCCACCGCCCAAGACGACCGTGCCGTCGGCGATCCCGACCGAGTTCGCCTGCACGATACCCGACATGTTGATCGTGTTGCCGACAACCGTCGCGGCGGCGTTGGCGCTCATCAGCACGAAACCGCCATCTGCCGTGATGCTGCCTGTATTCGACACCAGTTCCGACAAGCCGGTGGGCACCGTGTCGACGGCGTCCCCGACCGCGAAAAGAGTGAGATTGTCGCCCATCAGGTCGAGCGTGAAGGTCTCGGTGCCACCGAGGACGACCCTGCCGAGATTGGCGACGATCACACCGCGGTTCTCGACGCCCGGTGCGACGAGAAGGGCGAGCCCGTTCTCCCGAACCGTTCCACCGAGCGGAACCTCGCCGACCGTGATCGTTCCGTCATTGGTAACGGTCGCGTTCGGGTCCCCCGGAATGATGAATGAGAACTCGTTGATGTCACCGCCATCTGTTCCGAGAAAGTCGTCATCGAGGATGTCGGCTGTCGTGGCCAGCAAGCCGGCGACATCGATTATCGCATCCGGGCTGAAGGCGACGCCGTTCGGGTTGACGATCCAGACCTGGCCGAGCGCCGTGATGTTGCCGAGGATCTCTGACGGCGCGATCGCTCCGCCGGTGCCGACCACGCGGTTCAGCGCGATCCAATCGGCATTGTCCTGGACGAACTGCGTGGTCTCGCCGGAGAGGATGCTGAAATCCTCCCAGTTGATCACCACGCGGGACTGGTTCTGGTCGACGGTGACGAGATTGGGAACCGTCGAGTCGATCGTCGCGGCGGGGTCACCGCCGACCACCGTGCCGCCGGTCGGATTCCCCGCCGCCGGTACCGCGCTCAGCATGGCGGCGCCGACCAGGGGGACGCTCCACATCAGGGCGCGGGTGCTCAGCGCCGTGGTGCCGCGATACAGGTCGCGGAGTTGCGCCAGCGTCCGGCCGGTCGCCGGCGCCGTCTTGGTGCCGTTGCGTGCCGTGGTGATACCGCCCATCGAAAAACCCTCCCCAATGGCGGGGGCCGTGCCTGGCGCCCGCCGTGTCCCAAACCCGCCGCCCGGTCCGGACGGCCCTTGTCGTTTCCCCCAGGCGCGGTCCCCGCGCCCCGCCGCCCGGTGGCGGCCCGGACCGTCTCGCCGCGAAACGATCCCGTTCCTCGACCGCCCGGGCGCCGCGCGCCGCCTCGGCGCGCGACCCTCACCGGGTCCGGTCTAGAACTGCCCGGTCACCCGGAAGAAGTACCGCTCGCTGTCGCGGTCCTCTGTCCGGTTCTCCAACTCCCGCGTCAGCGGCTGCGCCACCTCAAGGTCCAGCGACAGCCAGTCGGTCAAATTGCTGCGGATGCCCAACCCGGCGGAGGACAGGGTGTCCTGCTTGTCCGCCAGCGGGTCGTAGTTCCACACCACGCCGAAATCCCAGAACGCATAGACCTGATAGCTGTCCAGCCAGGACAGGCCGGGCCGGTTGTTGAACTGCAGCTCGACGGTCGAGCCGGCGCCGCTGTCGCCGGTCAATTCCGACGGGTCGTAGCCGCGGCCGAAGCTCAGCCCGCCGACCTCGAACTCCTCCGACGACAGCAACTCGCCGAAGCCGTACTGGCCGCCCAGGCTGACCAGCAGGTTGAGGTTGGAGGTCAGCCGTTGCAGCCGCGCCGCCTCGGCGTTGAGCGAGACGAAATCGGCATTGCCGTCGACCCGCGACCGGTTGTTGTCGGTGTCCTCGCTGGCGCCGAGGATCGGCAGCCCGGCGCGCACGCCGATGGAGCCGAAATTGGCGCCGCCGAAGCTGTCGCGGTAATCGGCCTCCGCCGTCGCCCACAGCACCCGCAGGCTGTCGTCGAACAGCGGCGAGCCGGCGAGGTCGCTGGTCTGGTCGACATAGTCGAAGCCGGCCTCGACGCCGAAATTGAAGCGCCGGGTGCGGACATAGGGGTAGGAGGCGGAGATGCTGAACAGCGTCGTCTCCTGCTCGATGTCCAGCGGCGCCAGCGTGCCGCCCGGCTCCGACGTGCCGTAGGAAGCGAGGCCGCTGATCGTCAGCCCCTCGCTGCCGATCTGCTGCTCGTAGGTGATCTGGCCGACCCGTTGCTCCTTGTCGTCGAGGGCGGAGAACAGCACCAGCTCGGCGCGTTCGCCGAACGAGGTGAAGGAACTGGTCGCGGCGCCGAGAGCGACGCCCTGCTCGCCGGTGAATTCCGAGCCGCGATTGTCGGCCAGCACGAATCCGTCAAAGGCGTCGCGGGTGGCGGTGACGATCAGCTCGGCGGCGCCGATTTCCGCGCCCGCCGGCCGCAGCACGCCGTTGCCGCGTATCCCCGGCAGGTCGTTCATCAACAGCAGATAGCGCTCGATGTCGCGGATATTGACCGGGCGGTTGCGGGTGATCTTGTCGAGATAGGACTGCACCAGCCCGCGCACCGAGCCGACCTCGCCCTCCAGCAGCACCTGCGTGACATAGCCTTCGATCGCCTGCAGGCGATAGATGCCGTCGCTGACCGACTGCGCCGGCACGATCACCCGGCTGAGGATATAGCCGTCCTCGCGATAGCGGGTCTCGATGGCGGTGGCGATGCCGTACAGCGTCGCCAGGCTGATCTCGGTCTGCAGGTACTCTTCGTAGTACTGGCGGAAAACGCCCGGCTCGTAGACGGTCGAGCCATCGACCTCGAGGCCGGCCAGGAGGAAGACCGCGCCCTCCGCTCCGGGCGGCACCGCCGGGCTCGGCTGTGCCGGCACCTCGACATCCGGCTGCGGCAGCGGCTCGGCCAGCGGCGGCACCCGGTCGGGCGAGATGCCCGGTTGCAGCTCCGCCGGCGGCGGCACCTGGGCTATCGAGCCGCCGGCGGCCAGGATGGCGGCGGCGATGGCCGAAACCGCGATCGCCATGCCGCGGCCCCGCCCTTGACGATTCCCCCCGGCGCGCCGAGCCCTGTCGGCCACGCTTTCGCCTAGCGCCAATTCCATCTGCCCCCCGGCCGTTTACGATTTATTAATCAAACCTGCGGCTTGGGCGGGAGCATAGCGAGTATTTTGCGAAAATCAAAGCCACTGACAGCGGCCGGCCGATGACATTCCCGCGACACGGTGACAGGCGGTGCCGGGACTCGCCGTACCGGTCCGGAAACGCGGAAGGGGCCGGCGCCCTCTCGGGCGCCGGCCCCTTCGCCGTCCCGCACCGGCTACGGCGTCAGCTGCCGCTGGAGCCGAGATTGATGATCTCGACGCGGCGGTTCTGGGCGCTGAACGGGTTGTTCGGATCGACCGGCTGGTTCTCGCCCATGCCGACCGTCAGCAGCCGGCTCTTGTCGATGCCGAACTTGGCCGAGAGGTAATCCTCCACCGCCTGCGCCCGACGTTCCGAAAGCGTCAGGTTGAAGGATTCCGGCCCGGTCGCGTCGGTATGGCCGCTGATCCTGAAATCGTAGGGCGACAGCTGCTCGGAGGCGAGCGCCGCGCCAAGTTCGTCGAGCACCGTCAACGCCTGTGGCGTCAGATCCGCCGAGCCCAACTCGAAGACGACGTTGAAATCCATCGACGGCGGCGCCACCGGCTCGACCCGCACGGCCAAGCCGCGGCCGGTGCCCTTGCGGCGCAAGGCAGTCGCCGGCGCGTCGGTCGGCGCCAGCCGATTGATGATCTCGTCGCTCTTCGGGGCGGCGTCCTGGGCAACCGCCGGCGCCGTCGCCAAAACCGTCGCAATGCCGATAATGCCGAGGCCGAGCAGCCCCTGCTTGGTGATCCGTGTCATGGGTAGTCCCCGCAATAGTCGACCTTAACTCGCAATTAACGATAAATTACGCGCATTGTCGGGGATTGACCAGCGGAAAGAACGGCTGCGACGCCTTGTCCCGCGGCTTCGGGCGGGCACCAATCGCCGAGCCCAAGGCGGAGCGCGGGCTGCGGCCGAACGCCGGCGCCGGTCACCGCGTTCCGCGGCTTCCAGGCCGGCGCTCCGGCGGAAAATGAGGCTGGTGGCGGGATTCGCCGGC
>JABDIP010000531.1 GCA_013003675.1 Inquilinus sp. | reverse complement strand
GGGTCCCCCGGCCCGCCAATCCTCAAGCGTTTCGGGGAACGCCGTGACCTATATCGCGCGCCGGCTGCTGATCAGCATCCCGACCCTGCTGCTGATCTCGATCTTCGTCTTCTCGCTGCAGCTGCTGCTGCCCGGCGATCCGGCGCTCGCCCTGGCCGGCGAGGAGCGCGACCCCGAGGTGCTGGAATACATCCGTGCCAAATACCGGCTCAATGAGCCGATTCATGTCCAGTACTACTATTGGCTGACCGGCGTCCTGCAGGGTGATTTCGGCGAGTCCATCCGCACCCGGATGCCGGTGTCGGCACTGATCGCTGAGAAGCTGCCGGTGACCATCCAATTGGCGCTGATGGCGATGGCGATCGCGCTCCTGATCGGCATTCCGGCCGGCGTGCTGTCGGCGGTGCGCAAGGGCACGGCCTGGGATCTCGGGGCCAACGTGATGGCGCTCTCGGGCATCTCGATCCCAAACTTCTGGCTTGGCATCATGCTCATCCTGCTGGTGTCGGTGAGTTGGGGGCTGTTGCCGGCCTCGGGCTACGTCAGCCCGCTGGAGGACCTGTCGCGCAATCTGCAGACCATGATCATGCCGGCCTTCGTACTCGGCACGGCGATCGCCGCGGTGATGATGCGCCACACCCGCAGCGCGATGATCGGCGCCCTGCGCGCCGACTATGTCCGTACCGCGCGGGCCAAGGGCCTCAGCGAACGGGTCGTCGTGCTCAAGCACGCCCTGCGCAATGCGCTCATCCCGGTGGTCACCCTCGGCACGCTGCAACTCGGAGAATTGCTGTCCGGTGCGGTCCTGACCGAGCAGGTCTTCACCATACCCGGCTTTGGCAAGATGATCGTCGACGCGGTGTTCAACCGGGACTACGCGGTCGTCCAGGGCGTCGTGCTGGTGTCGGGCGGCGCCTTCATCCTGATGTCGCTGATCGCCGACATGGCCTATTTCCTGCTGAACCCGCGGCTGAGGAGTTGAGGGGATGACCGTCGCCTCCGCGCCCGCGCCGCCGCGCTCGACGCCCTTCGCCCGCTCGCGTACCTGGCGCCGGCTGCGCCGACATCCGGGCGCGGCGATCGGTGGAATGGTGGTGCTGGTCTTTGTCGCCCTGGCATTGCTGGCGCCGCTGATCGCGCCGCATGACCCGATCAAGCCGAATTGGCTGGCGGTGCGGGGCGCGCCCACGGCCATCTACCTGATGGGCACCGACGAACTCGGCCGAGACGTCTTCAGCCGAGTCCTCTGGGGCACCCGCGCCTCGCTGGCGGCCGGGGTGATTTCGGTCGGCATCGCATTGCTGATCGGCGTCCCCCTCGGGCTCATCGCCGGGTATTACGGCCGCTGGATCGACAGCGTCATTTCCCGCTGCACCGAGGCGCTGCTCGCCTGTCCGTTTCTGATCCTGGCCATCGCGCTCGCCGCCTTCCTCGGCCCCAGCCTGACCAATGCGATGATCGCCATCGGGCTGTCGGCGGCGCCGATCTTCGTCCGCCTCAGCCGCGGCCAGGTCCTGGCCGTCAAGACGGAGGACTATGTCGAGGGGGCCAAGGCGGTCGGCGCCGGCGATATGCGCATCATCCTGCGCTACATCCTGCCGAACATCTTTCCGCCGATCCTGGTGCAGGCGACGATCACCGTCGCCGCCGCGATCATCGCCGAGGCCAGCCTGTCGTTCCTCGGCCTCGGCCAGCAGCCGCCGGATCCGAGCTGGGGCAGCATGCTCAACACCGCCAAGAACTTCATCGTCCAGGCGCCGTGGATGGCGGTCTGGCCGGGACTGGCGATCTTTGTCATCGTTTTCGGCTTCAACATCCTCGGTGACGGCTTGCGCGACGCGCTCGATCCGCGCGAGCATTGACCCTGCGTATCGCCGCCCGGCACCGAAGGATTATCCGATGACTTTTTCGATCGTCGCCCGCGAACCGCAGACCGGCCTGTTCGGCGTGGCGGTGGCCAGCCGGTTCTTCGCCGTCGGGGCGCTGTGCCCGCACGCGGCGGGCGATGTCGGGGCGCTCTCCACCCAGGCGCTGATCAACCCGACCTATGGGCCGCGCGGGCTCGCCTTGCTGCACGAGGGCAAATCCCCGCAGGAGGTGGTCGCGGCGCTGGTCGGGGCGGACGAGGGGCGGGCGAGCCGCCAGCTTCACGTGGTCGATGTCGAGGGCGCCAGCGCGGCGCACACCGGCGCGGAGTGCGTCGAGTGGGCGGGGCACCTGCTTGGCGACGGCGTGTCGGTGGCCGGCAACATGCTGGCCGGACCGTCGGTCATCGCCGACATGCTCGCCGCCTACCGGCAGCGTTATGACCTGCCGCTGGTCGAGCGACTGCTGACGGCGATGGATGCCGCCGAGGCGGCCGGCGGCGACAAGCGCGGCCGGCAATCGGCGGCACTGCTGGTCCAGGGGCCGGAGGCGTATCCCCGATTGAGCATGCGGGTCGACGACCACACCGAACCGCTGGTCGAACTGCGCCGGCTCTACGCCGTTGCCCAGGAGCGTTTCATCCCGTTCAGCCGCGCTTTCCCGACCGCCGAGAATCCCCATGGCATTCACGACCGCGCCGAGGTCGACGCGATGATCGAGGCGGCGCAGAAGCCGGCCGCCCGGTCGCCGTGACGGGCGGACGCAGATGGCGGCATCCCACTGGGTCGGCACCTCGGGCTGGAGCTATCCGAACTGGGCGGGGCCGTTCTATCCGGCCGGACTGAAACAGCGCGATTGGCTGGGCTTCTATGCCCGGCAGCTCGGCACCGTGGAGGTGAACAACAGCTTCTATCATCTGCCCCGCGAGGCGATGCTGCGCGGCTGGGTCGAGCGCACTCCACCGGGGTTCCTGTTCGCGGTCAAGGCCTGGCGGGCGATCACCCACTATCGGCGGCTCGCCGATTGCGCCGACCACGTCGCCGTCTTCCTCGACCGCGTCGCCATGCTTGGCCCCAAGGGCGGGCCGGTCCTGTTCCAGCTTCCGCCGCACTGGCATGCCGATGTCGACCGATTGGCGGGCTTCCTCGAACTGCTGCCCGAGGGTCGGCGCTTCGCCATGGAGTTCCGCGACCCGAGTTGGCATTGCGACGCCGTATTCGACCTGCTGCGCGCCCGCAACGTCGCCTTCTGCCCGTTCGAACTCGCCGGCCTGACCGGGCCGCGCGTCGTCACCGCCGATTTCGTCTATGTCCGCCTGCACGGCCGGCAGTCGGCCTATGGCGGCGCCTATGGCGAGGCGGCGTTGGCTGACTGGGCGGCCTGGTTGAAGGCAAACATGGCCGCGGGCCGGGACGTGCACGTCTATTTCGACAACACCGACGAGGCCGATCACGCCGTGCGCGATGCCCAGCGGTTGAACGGCCTGCTGCAGGCACGCGATCCGGCGTAGCCCGGCCGGGGAGGGCGGGCATCGCGACCCTCGTCGGCCACGATCCCACTGCTTCGATCGATTTCCGTCGGGCCGGCCCTGGCGGCGCGTGCGAGGCAACTCCCGTACGACGTCTCATGGGTGCTGGCTGGACAGGACGCGCGACTAGGCCGCCTGGGTCGAGCCCAGGCGGCCTTGGCCGGCTGAACGCGCTACGACGAGGGACCTTCGGTCCCGGTGGTCCCCTGACTCTCCGACTCTTGGACCAACGTGTCGAAGGGCGGGATGCGCAGGGCTGCCAGTGCCGCCTTCATCTCGACAAGGGACACCGGCTCCAGGAATCCATTGATGTTCGCGGCGCGGGCCGCCAGATCGCCGGCGCGGAGGGACAGCAACGCGGTCCGCACCCGAGCGGTGAGCGCCGGGTCGACGGTGGGTCCCGCCATCGCCATCCATTCCGGATAAAGCGGTGTCGTGTGCATCAATGGGAAGCCCTCATGGCGCTCGTCGACCACGGTGAAGTCGTCGAGCGAGATCCGCCCGGCGCTTGCCATCGCTTCGAGGACGCCGGTTCGAACGAAGGCGGCATCGGCCAGCCCGTCACGTACACCGATGACCAGTTCATCCTGGTTCTTGCCTTCCTCGAGCGATGCCAGATCGCCCGGGACGCGGATGCCGCGCTGCTCCAGGTAGTAGGTCTGGAAGATATAGCCGCCAGCGGCGACGCCAACGCGCATCGAGAGGACGCGTTTGCCGCGCAACTGCTGGGCGGCGACGATCCCGCTATCTCGTCGGGTCACGATGACGCCGGCGAATTGGGTGCCGCTCCGCTTCGCGAGCGAGACAACCGGGGTCGCCTTGTACACCTCTTGGGCAATCGCCGACTGCACCGGATTGCTCAGCAGGAAATCCAGATGGCGATTTCCCAGGAAGTAGAGCGACTGTGTCGGTGGCAACGGCACGATGGTCACCGGTTCGCCGATCTGGTCGGTCAGATAGATTCCAAGCTCCGTCCAAGCTTCATAGGCCACCGCTTCGCCGCGTGGCGCCAGCACGCCAAACCTGACCTCGGCCGACGCCGTCGACGTCACGCCGATCAGGAATGTGCCTGCGAGCGCGAAGGCAATGACGTGTCGCAGCATTTCGATCTTCCTTCTGTTGGTGGCTGGGCGCGGAGCGCCGAAGCGACTTCCACGCGACCACATTTGTTTCCGAAAAATTAACCGGAAATACGGAAAGCATTGTCGAAGCATCAGCTTTTGTTCACCTCCCGTCACGTGAGTGTTGCAATTTGCATCCAAATTATAGAAGAATAATTAACTGGGCCATCCGAGAAGAGTATTTATCCTAAACAAATAGTTAACGCAGAAGGTGGCCACGTTGACTTGAAATCTGCGTCTGCGAACAACAACCGGAGAAGAAAATCATGCTGAAAGGGACACGCTTCGCGCTTCTGGGCGTCGCGGTGGTGATAACGACCACCGTCGCCGCTGAGGCACAGATCCCTGAGATAACCGGCTCGCCGGTTATCGATCGTCCAACCTTGCTGGAGTGGCCGAAGGACAATCCGCCGGCCGTGCCCGATTTGACCGAGCCAACCTCGAACCGGCTCTGGGACTTCCACGCCTCCATCGACGATTGCGACATGGTCCTGTCGACGGCGGGCAACTATCACATGGCGCTGAGAGATCTGTGGTTCGACCACTACCTGCCATCCTTTAGCTGGTCGGATCATGATGGTGACGACGACAATGATGGTCGTGACTGGCGCCGCGGGGGCCTTCGTAACTGGTACTACACGACCAGCCCGCCGATTTCCGCGCAACAGACCGTCAACGGCACTCTGACCATCGCCAATCTGACCGCCAACTGCCTGCCGCAGATCGCCGTCGGCCCGGGTGGCCTGATGAACACGCTGCAGTCGCTTCAATTTGCCGACGGCACCTGGGTCACCAAGGGGGACCGGATTCCGATCATCCGCAACCAGGGCAACGTGATCCTGGTCAAGCGCGGCAATCCTGAGAACATCCGCTCGGTCTGGGATCTCGCCCGGGTGAATCTGGTCACGTCGAGCCCGACCACCGAGCCGGGCAGCTTCGGCAACTACTCCGGTAGCATCTACAACATCGCCGCCGCCCAGCGAGGGCCCGAGGCCGCCGCCCGGCTGTTCAACGAGATCTTCAACAACAATGACGTCCGTCATGGCGATGATGATGATCGTCGCGGTCGCGGTCGCGGTCTGTGGTTGGCCGGTGAGCGCATCCACCACCGTGAGGTGCCCTGGTCCATCGCCTATGGCCAAGCGGATGCCGGGCTGATGTTCTATCACCTGGCCAAGTTCGCCGTGGATTCCTTCCCGCACCTGTTCGAGATCGTGCCGCTCGGCGGGACGGTCGATAGTCCGGACCCGGTAGCCGGCAACCGCGTCGGCACTCTCTTCGCCATTCGCATCAATGGCGACTGGAACCGCAGACAGTACGCGGCCCAGGAGGCGTTGATCGACGACTTCCTGTCGCCGGAGTTCACGGTGATCCTGAACCAGTACGGTCTGGTTCGTCCGCCCGGATTCTAGCCGACGGCTACGGCCCTGGAGGGCGGGTGATCCTCCAGGGCCACCGCCGGTCCCCGCTGTGGCCGGCCTTCGACGTTATTTCCCCTCCCTGTGGACGCTCCCGGCGGCCGGTGCCAAGATCGACCGCTTTAGGTGCTTTGGAAGGAGCGCTCGGTGGAGGGACCTTATCTGCTCGGTGTCGACGGCGGCACCGAAAGCCTGCGGGCCGGGTTGTTCGACACGGCCGGATCGCCGATCGGCTTCGCCTCGGCGGCCTATCCTACCCATTTTCCGCACCCTGGCTGGGCCGAGCAGGATCCGCGCGACTGGTGGCGGGCGCTGGGCGAGGCAGTGCGCCAGGTCCTGCGCGAGACCGGCACGCGGCCCAACCAGGTCGTGGCGATTTGCCTGGACACGACCTGCTGCAGCGTCGTCGCTCTCGACGAGCTCGGCGAGCCATTGCGACCGGCCCTAATCTGGATGGACGTGCGATCGCACGCCGAGGCACACCGCGTCGCAGAGTGCGGCGACCCGGCCCTTAGAGTCAATGGTGCCGGCCACGGCCCGGTTTCCGCCGAATGGATGATCCCCAAGGCGCTCTGGCTGAAGCAGAACGAGCCGGAAATCTTCGACCGCGCCGCGCATATCTGTGAGTTCCAGGACTATCTCGACTTCCATCTCACCGGTCGGATGACCGCCAGCCTGCTGAGCGCGGCGGTCCGCTGGCACTACATGGCGCGCGAGGGCGGCTATCAGCCGGGGCTATTGGCTCGGCTGGGCCTCGAGGCGCTGTTGGAGAAATGGCCGCGCGACGTGGTGCCGATCGGGCAGCCGATCGGCGGGCTGACACCGGCGGCGGCCGGGCATCTCGGTCTCAATCCCGGAACCAAGGTGGCGCAAGGCGGCTCGGATGCCTTCGTCGGCATGGTCGGGCTGGGCGCGGTGCGGCCCGGACGGCTGGCCTTAATCACCGGTTCCTCGCACCTGCAACTCGGCCTCAGCGACAGCGAGTTTCACGGCGAGGGCATCTGGGGCACCTATGCGGACGCGGTCATTCCCGGCCTGCACGTGGTCGAGGGCGGCCAGACCTCGACCGGCTCGGTCGTCGCCTGGTTCAAGAAGCTGCTGGGCGAGGGGGTCACGTACGAGGCGCTCAACCGCGACGCCGCCGCCCTGCCGCCGGGCGCCGAGGGGCTGGTCGTACTCGACCATTTCCAGGGCAACCGCACGCCCTACACCGACCCGAATTCGCGCGGCGTGATTTCCGGCCTGACCCTGAAGCACGGGCCCGCCCACATCTTCCGGGCGATCCTCGAGGGCGTGGCCTTCGGCAGCGAGCTGATCCTGGAGACCATGCGCGGCACCGGTTTCGAGCCGCAAGAGGTCGTGGTCGCCGGCGGTGCCACCCGCTCCGACCTCTGGCTGCAGATCCACGCCGACGTGTCCGGCCTACCGCTCAGCCTGACCCGGGTCGCCGACGCGCCGGCGCTCGGCTCGGCGATCCTGGCCGCGGTCGGCGCCGGGCTGTTCGACGAAATCCCGACCGCCGCCGACGCCATGGTCCACGTGGTCCGCCGCATCGAGCCAGACATGGCGCGGCACGAGGCCTACCGGCCGTTCTACCAGGCCTACAAGGACACCTATCCGGCGCTGGTCGACGTGCTGCACCGGCAGGCGGGGCGGGGTAGCTAGGGACTGCGGCCGGAACCGTCAGTCAGTATCAGGCCGCTCGAACGTCTCGATCATCGTCAGAGTCTGCTTGCCGACCTGGCTTTCGGGGAATTCGGCGAGCAGTCGCCCGTAGGCGGCCTTCGCCGCCTCCTTGCGGCCGAGTTGTACGTTAAAGAAGCCGATGTTGAGCAGGGCCATCTCGCGGTAGCTGATCGCCGAGGGGCTCAGCATGGTCACCAGTCGCCAACGGTCGAGCCAAGGGTGGCGCCGGAAGAAGGCGTCGCTCGCCTCCATCTCGGCGATCGCCATCTCGAGATTGCCGCCGGCATAGGCGCGGCAGCCGCGCCTGTGGTGCCGGGCGACGAGCCGCCGCGCCGTCAGCATGTACACGAACGGAACGAGATATGGCGCAAGAATCGCGATTTGCTGGTCCCGTCCCAACACGACCAAAAGGATCATCCCCGACAGCACAATCATTCCCAACAGGACGGCGACAAGGCCGACAAGCCTAGCCGCGGAGATCTGGACAAGCGTGGGCTGGCCAAGTGCCATCTGTCTTCTCCGGACGGTGGATCGGTCCACCTTCGATTCAGCTGCGGCAGCATCGGTTGGCCGAACGAAGATCGGGTTAACTCCCGGCCGGCGCGGATCGGGGCGTTCTGACGTGGCCGCGCGAGCGCGGGTGGTTGACGGGGAGGCGGTCGAACCGGTCAGATAGCCGAGGGCGGCGGCTTCGTCACGCGCCGCACCTCCAAAAAATGCGCGTGCCGGAGAAGCCGGCGGCCGACGAACCTGGGAGGAACCGCGACCATGCTCAAGAATCTCGACCCACTGCTCTCGCCAGACCTGCTCTATATCCTGCGCGCCATGGGGCATGGCGACGATCTGGTGCTGGCGGACTGCAATTTTCCGGCGGATTCGGTGGCGCATCAAACGGTGAGCCAGCAGCTCATCCGGTTGGACGGGATCGATATTCCGAGCGCGGCGCGGGCAATCCTGTCGGTCTATCCGCTCGACGGATTCGTCGAGACGCCGGTGCACCGTATGGAGATGGTCGGCGATCCGGATACGGTTCCTGAGGTACAGCAGGAGGTGCAGGCGCTGATCAACGAGGCGGCCGGGCGCGACTGGCCGATGGGCAGCATCGAGCGCATGGAATTCTACGAGCACGCGAAGCGGGCCTATGCGGTGGTCTCCACCGGCGAGCGGCGGGGCTATGGCTGCTTCCTGCTGAAGAAGGGCATCATCCTGCCCGACGGCTCGGCCGGCTAGGCACGGGGAGGGCAGGGACGATGGCAGGCAAGGGCGTTACCATCCTCGGCGGCTTCGTCGCCGATCTCGCTTTCTGGACCGGCCGGTTGCCGGCCATGGGCGAGACCGTGATGGGGCGGGAATT
>JABDIP010000493.1 GCA_013003675.1 Inquilinus sp. | reverse complement strand
GTCCAGGGTCGTCTTGACCGTCAGATCGCCGTGGTCGTAGCCGGCGTAGTCCTGAAGCTGGTCGGCGACCCAGTCGGCGAAATAGCGGCCGCCATCGCTGGAGCTGGGCCGGCGGCGCGGCAGCGGCGGCAGGCCGCGCAGCCGTTCGATATCCGCCTCGGTCAGGTATTCCTCCTCGACCATCGCGTTCAGCACGATTAGGGCGCGCTGCGCGGCGAGTTCCGGCGCCCGGGTCGGGGCATAGGTCGACGGCGCCTTGAGCAGCCCGGCCAGCATCGCCGCCTGCTCCAGGCCGACATCCGTGACCGGCACGCCGAAATAGGTCCGTGCCGCCGCCTCGACCCCATAGGTGCCGGCACCCATATAGACCCGGTTCAGATAGGCGGCGAGGATCTCGTCCTTGCTGAAGCGCAACTCCAGCCAGACCGCCAGCAGCGCCTCCTGCGCCTTGCGGCGCAGCGTGCGTTCAGGGGTAAGGAACAGGTTCTTGGCGAGCTGCTGGGTGATCGTCGAGCCGCCCTGGACGAACCGCCCGGCCTTGAGGTTCACCCACATGGCACGGGCGATGCCCATCGGATCGATGCCGAGATGCCAGTAGAAGCGGCGGTCCTCGGTGGCCAGCACCGCCTGCACCAGATGCGCCGGCATCTGGTCGAGCTTGAGCGGGTCGCCGACCAGGTCGCCGAACCGGTGCACGACCGCGCCGTCGGCGGCGATCAGCGTGATCGACGGGCGCCGCTCGGCGATCGTCGCCTCGTCGATATGCGGCAGGGTGAAGACGAGCCAGGCAGTCGTCGCCAGCAGCACCACGAAGCCGGCGCCGAAGGCCGCCGCCGTCCACCGGACGACCAGGCCGTGCCAGCCGCCGCGAGCGACCCGCCCGCCGCGATGTCCCCGGCCACGCGTGGCAGTCCGGCGCCGGGCCGGGCGGACCGACCACAATGACGCGCCGGCGGAACGCCGGCCGCGCCGGGACCGCGATCCCTTGCGGAACGGCAGGGAGGGGAAGGACACCATGATGCCAAGTCTATTTTCTTGTTTGGCGCAATCTTAGGTTCAAATGCGGCGATTTGAAGATTCCCGGGGGTTGCCGGGCAAGGCGGGGAAATCAGCGGGTTCCGGGCTGGCGTCGCTGGCGCAGAACGCGCTGCAGCAGCCAGATTCCGACGATCGCGGCGACCGCCAACCCCCACACCCACACCGGCGCGTCGACGAGCTGGTTGCCGAGCACGACCGACAGCACGGTCAGCGGCAGGATGCCGACCGCCGTGGTCCACAGGAACACCGGCCAGCGCACGCCGCCGAGGCCGGCGGCGTAGTTGATCAGATTGAAAGAGATGACCGGGATCAGCCGCGCGGTCAGCAGCGCCGCCGCGCCGTGATCCGCCTCCCAGGATTGCAGGGCCCGCCATTGTTCCGGCCTGACCAGCCGGCGCACCAGCGGCTGGCCGACGGCGCGGGCCAGGGCGAAGGAGACGACGGCACCGATCATCGCCCCCACCCAGGTCAGCACGATGCCCCAGAGGGCGCCGAACACCATGCCGTTGGCCATGGCGATCAGTTCCGCCGGCAGCGGCACGAAGGAATGCAGGATCATGATGACGATCGCGCCGACCGCACTCCACATTCCCCACGACCGGATCAGCGCCTCGATGGTCTCCAGCGACATGTCGACGTCGCCGAGGTCGAGCGCCCGCCACAAGACGATCCCCAACCCGACCAGCAGGACGAGCACCAGCCCCGCGGCGAAGGCCCGGCGCTTCGAGAGCGGCCTACCAAGGGCGGCTGGGCTGCCCACCTGTTCCCGGCTATCCGCCATGTCGTCCCGGTGACCGCTTCGAATCCGAACGCTTCCTCCAAACGCCGACGGCGGTCCTCCCTTCGCCGACAGCATCGGTCAGGCGCCGGGGCCGAGGCGACTCACGATGCCGTGACGACCGCCGGCGACAGCGGGCCAAGAGACGGCGGTCCAGGAGACGGCGGCACGGCATTCAGATGTCGAGATTGGCGACCTTGAGGGCGTTTTCCTGGATGAAATCGCGGCGCGGCTCGACCATGTCGCCCATCAGGGTGGAGAATACGCCCTCCGCATCGTCGACATGGCTGACCTTGACCTGCAACAGCGATCGGACGTTCGGGTCGAGCGTGGTTTCCCAGAGCTGGTCGGGGTTCATCTCGCCCAGCCCCTTGTAGCGCTGGATGCTCATGCCCTTGCGGCTGATCTCCATGACCTGTTCGGCGAGGGCGACCGGGCCGACGATCTGCCATTCCTGGTCCTTGAGCGAGAGGGTCGCCGGGCGTTCGAAGGCGGCCCCGATCGCCGCCGTCTGGGCGGCCAGCCGCCGCGCCTCGCCGCCGCGCAGCAGGTCGCCGTCGACGATCCGTATTTCGGTCACCCCGCGCAGGGTCCGCGTGAAGGCGACCCCGCCATCGTCGGTGAGCCGGCCCTGCCAGCCCCGCTCCAGCGGCGGCGCCAGGGTGTCGAGCCGGGCGGCGACGGTGTCGAGGATCGGCCGCGCCGTGGCCTCGTCGGCGAGGCCGGCGGGGTCGAGCGCGCCGGCGATCGCCATCTGCTCGACCACGTCGACGCTGCCGACACGACGGGCCAGCGCCTCGATGGTCAGCCGGGCAGCGACCGCCTGCCGCACCAGGGCGACCAGATCGCCCGCCGCGCGCTGGTTGCCGTCGGCCAGGGTGAGCACCGCGCCGTCGGTGCCCTGCTCGATCAACAGCTCCTCCAGCTCGCGGTCGTCCTTGCGGTAGACCCGGGACTTGCCGCGGGCGACGCCGTAGAGCGGCGGCTGCGCGATGTACAGGTATCCGGCCTCGATGATCGGCGCCATCTGCCGGTAGAAGAAGGTCAGCAGCAGGGTGCGGATGTGGCTGCCGTCGACATCCGCGTCGGTCATGATGATGATCTTGTGGTAGCGCAGCTTGGCAAGGTCGAATTCCTCGCGGATGCCGGTGCCCAAAGCGGTGATCAGCGTGCCGATCTCCGCCGAGCCGAGCATCTTGTCGACCCGTGCCCGCTCGACGTTGAGAATCTTGCCGCGCAGCGGCAGGATCGCCTGCATGCGGCGGTCGCGGGCCTGCTTGGCGGAGCCGCCGGCACTGTCGCCCTCGACGATGAAAAGCTCCGACTCGCTCGGGTCGCGGGTCTGGCAGTCGGCCAGCTTGCCCGGCAGCGAGGCGATATCGAGCGCCCCCTTGCGGCGGGTCAGGTCGCGCACCTGCCGTGCAGCCTCGCGCGCCGCCGCCGCCTGGGCGACCTTCTGGACGATCTTCTTGGCTTCCGCCGGGTGCTCGCCGAACCAGTTCGACAGCGCCTCGTTGACCACCGTCTCGACGATCGGCCGGACCTCCGACGACACCAGCTTGTCCTTGGTCTGGCTGGAGAATTTCGGGTCGGGCACCTTGACCGACAGCACGCAGGTCAGCCCCTCCCGGGAATCCTCGCCGGACAGCGTGACCTTCTCCCGCTTGGCGATCCCGCTCTCGGTCGCATAGCCGTTCACCTGGCGGGTCAGCGCGCCGCGGAAGCCGGCGAGGTGGGTGCCGCCGTCGCGCTGCGGGATGTTGTTGGTGAAGCACAGCATTGTCTCGTGGAACGAATCGTTCCAGTGCAACGCCGCCTCGACGGTCAGCCCGTCGCGTTCGGTCTTCAGGTTGATCGGCTCGTGCAGCGGCGACTTCGATCGGTCGAGGAAGCGAACGAAGGCCTCCAGCCCGCCCTCATAGGCGAGGTCCACCGTGCGGGGTTGGTCGCCGCGGGCGTCGGTCAGGTGCAGCGTGACGCCGGAATTGAGGAAGGCGAGTTCGCGCAGCCGGTGTTCCAGCCGGGCGAAGTCGAACTCCGTCATGGTGAAGATCTTCGTCGACGGCAGGAAGGTGATGCGCGTCCCGGTCCGGTCCGCCGCGCCGTCGCGTGTCGCCAACGGCGCCTCCGCCACGCCGTCGGCGAAGCGCATGTGCCATTCCTCGCCCTTGCGCCAGACCGTCAGATCCAGCCATTCGGACAGCCCGTTGACAACGCTGACACCGACCCCGTGCAGCCCGCCGGAGACCTTGTAGGAATTCTGGTCGAACTTCCCGCCGGCATGGAGCTGGGTCATGATCACCTCGGCGGCGCTGACCCCCTCCTCGTGATGGATGTCGACCGGAATGCCGCGGCCGTTGTCGGTCACCGTCACCGAGCCGTCGGCGTTCAAGGTGACCTCGACGGTGTCGCAATGGCCGGCCAGGGCCTCGTCGATGGCGTTGTCGACGACCTCGTAGACCATGTGGTGCAGGCCGGTGCCGTCGTCGGTGTCGCCGATGTACATGCCCGGACGCTTGCGTACCGCCTCCAGGCCGCGCAGGACCTTGATCGACTCCGCGCCGTAGTCGCCGTTGTCGGTCTTGTTGGATCGTGTTTCGTCGGTCATGAGAGCATCACGCTAGTTTGTG
Source organism: Inquilinus sp. (assembly GCA_013003675.1). Lineage (GTDB taxonomy): Bacteria > Pseudomonadota > Alphaproteobacteria > DSM-16000 > Inquilinaceae > JABDIP01. The sequence goes on along the minus strand of JABDIP010000493.1, from coordinate 235 downwards.
TCATTGCAGATCGGCGCCGCCGGCGCACTACAGCGTCAGGCGGGAGTCCCGTACGGTCACGAAGAGCGCCGCGGTGCCGATGTCTTCGAACAGGCTGCTGTCGGTTCCGGTCATCCAGGCTTGCGCGCCCAGGGACAGCAGCGCCTCGAAGAGCGCCGCCCGCCGCTGGGCATCCAGATGGGCCACGATCTCGTCCAGCAGCAGCAGCGGCGCCTGGCCCCGCTCGAGGCTGACC
>JABDIP010000488.1 GCA_013003675.1 Inquilinus sp. | reverse complement strand
AACAGCCGGGTCACCTCGTCGACCAGGACGATAGTCGCCGGTCGCATGGTCTTTTCCCGCCACAGCCGGTCCGACACCTCAGCCATCTCGGAAACCTGGCGGCGAAGAGAGTCGACCGCCGCCGCCTCCGCCCGCCGTTCGGCGAGATCGGCCTCATAGACCGCCAGCAGTTCCTGTTTGCGCTCCAGCGGGACCAGTGTCAGGGCGAGCGCCAGGGCCGCCGTGGCAATCCAGAACCCGGCAGCAAGCCGCCGCGACAACCGGCCCTGGCCGGCATCGCGGCGACGGAAGACGAACGTGTCCTTCCGCTCCGGCGTGTCCGGATCGTCCGAGAATCCGACGATGTCGGGCACCTTTCCCCAAGATCGGACGGCGGCAATCGCCCGGTCGACGATTTCCCGCGGCGCGACGGCCAATTCGACGGTCAAGGTCTGCGCCTCGCTGTCGCTGCCGGTCGGCCGGGCATCGAACTCGATCCCGTCGGCCGCAAACGGAGTGAGGCGGTCCATCTCGAATGCCAGCACCTCGCGCAGGTTCTCGCGCGCCGCGAGTGGCAGATCGACCGGGCGCCGCAGGGTCTGATCTTCGGGCAACAGCAACACGATCTCCGCGGACCCGACCCGGGCCGCCGCAAGGCATTCGGCGACCGCTTGCCGCGCCGCCTCCGGCCGCTCCGGATCGAGCGGCACGCAACCGACATGGGTCGTCCGGCCCTGCTTGCGATAGGCCAGACCAACCTCGCCGGACCGCAGCGAGAAGACCAGCGTGCCGCGCTTGCCGCCGAGCCTGTTGCGCAATCGCGCCGGGACACAGGCGGCCAACTCGCGGGTCCACCAGCTGAAGAAACCGACCGCCATGCCGGTCACCGAACGGGCCGGCCGCGCCAGATCAAAACCCGCGGATTCGCTCATCGACGCACTACCCCGCCGACTCCGAGGCCCAGCCAGCCACGGCGGGGGCAACGGTCAGATCCGGCCAATTCCGAGGATCGCCTGTCGGGAACTCGACCCGAACGCGCACCAGTCGCGGCATCCGCGTGTTGTCCTCCCAGTTGTCGCTCCATTCCGCCGTGTCCCCCATTTCGCGGGAACCATAGTAGTCGATGCGCAGCGCGGCCACATCCTGCAGCAAGACCGTCGCCTCCCCAGCCTCGCCCGCGATGTCGGGTGCGCTCTCCGGTCGATGCAGCGCCCAGCGCAGGACCAGCGCCCTGCCATCGTCCTGCCGCTCCAGGCCGAGCGCGAAGCCGTGCGGGCCGCCGGTGCCGCGATGGGCCGGCAACGGGGCGGCGAAGGACAGTCCGGATCGGCTGCCGAGCATTGTCCAGACCCCCGGCCCGCGGTCGGGGTCGCGCTCGAAGACGATCGCCCCCCGTGCGGTGCCCAGCAGACGGCGCAGTACGGATTGCGTGGTCTCGATCTCGTTGCTGCGTTCCATACGCTGGCTACCCGCCTCCCAGGCCCGGGCCCCGAAGCGCAGACCGCCGAACAGCACGACCGACAGCATGCCGAGCAACACCATGGCGACCAGCAGCTCGACCAGCGTGAAGCCACGCTCGCGGCCCCGGTTTCCGGTGATGAGTCGACTACTCAACGACCGGTCCCAGCCGCAGGGAGGTCAGCGCCACCGGCGCGGCGTAGGCCGGCTCGACGACCACCTCGACCCGGTAGATCAGCGTGCTGCGCGACCGCGCCTGCCTGCGCTGATCGGGATCGAAGGGGACGATGGCAACCGACCAGCCAGTGCCGTCGTCGAACCTGCCGCTCGCCCCATTCCCGTCGAGAGGTATCGTGATGCCAACTTCGTCGAGCAGGGATTGCGCCCGCAGGGTGGCATCGGCCACCGCCGCCGACCGGTCGACCGCCCGCAGCCCGCTGGAGAACGCCAGCGTCAGGCCGCTCAGGGCGACCGCCATGATGGCAAAGGCGACCAGCACCTACAGCAGGGTGAAGCCTCGCTCGCCGGCCGCGGCCATGCGATCAGCCATCGACCGCCACCCGACCGGTCAGCCAGTCGACGCGGATGTCATAGACCTGCCCCGGACCGGCCAAGGTCACCCTGCCGCCGCTCGACGTGCCGTCCGGGTAGAAGCGGATCCGCCCACTGCCGCGACCGGCGAGTTCGACGGTCGCGGTCAGGAGTCGCAAGTCGAGGCCGGCAGGCAGCGTCACCGGCCGGCGCCCGCGCGGAACGCCGACGCGCCGCGCATCGAGATCGACGAGAACCACGACCTCGCGATTGTCGCGGATCGCCACGCCGCGCGCCTCGCGCAGCACCGCCGCCACCTCGCGCGCTGCCGTCCGTGTCTCCAGCCGCGGCAGCGAACCGCCGATATGGGGCGCGGCCACGGCCGTCATCAGGCCCAGGATCAGCAGGACGACAAGCAGCTCGACGAGGGTGAAGCCCGCCGAGTGCCGCCGCCTACCAGCTGGTGATGTCCTGGTTTTCGCCATCGCCGCCCTCGCGGCCATCCGCGCCCAGGGTGAAGAGATCGAACTCGCCATGCGTGCCCGGGAACCGATAGCCGTAAGGCTGGCCCCAAGGGTCGTTCAGCGACTCCCGATTGCGGATATACGGGCCGTTCCAGTTGGCCGCCTGGGCCGGCCGATCGAACAGGATGCCCAGGCCCTCCTCCTGGGTCGGGTAGCGGCCGACCTCGAGCCGATAGAGATCGAGCACGCCGGCCAGACGTTCGACCTGGATCTTCGCGGTGTCGACCTTGGCGCCACTGAGATAGCCGATCACCCGCGGCGCGACCAGCACCGCCAGAAGCCCGATGATGGCAAGCACCACCAGAAGCTCGACCAGCGTGAATCCGCGTTCTCCCCGGCGTCGGTTTTGGTATTGCCTCATTCTGTCCCTCCTGGTCACGGCAACGCCGCGCTCCTCCTAGATCGAGATCGCTTCAGATCGAACCGATCTGAAGCGATCTCGATCTATTCCAACAAACTAGAGACTGATCGGATTACACCGCTTCGGTGTAATCCGATCAGGCTCTAGATCGGCAGGTCGTAGGCGCCGAGAATGGCCGACATCATCGACCCCACGATCAGCGCAACGACCACACCCAAACCAAGGGTCACGCTCGGCACCAGCAGCGCCAGCAAGCGCTGGACCGTGCGTTTGACCTCATCCTCGTAGATCGCACCGACCTTGTGCAGCATCGGCTCGAACTGGTCGCCCTCCTCGCCCACCCGGATCATCCGCACCGCCAGCGTCGGCACCGGCGGGCATGCCTCCAACGCCGCCGACAGGTGCTCGCCCCGTTTCAGCCGCGGGGCGAGATCACCCAGCGCGGCGCGCAGGGCGCTGTTGCCGACGGTGCCGATGGCGATCGGCAATGCCTCCAGCAAGGTCAGACCGTTGCCCAACAAGGTGGCGAGGGTGCGGCTGAACCGCGCCGTCTCCAGCTTGATCACGACGTCGCGAAAGAGCGGCAATTTCAATACCGCATGATCCCAGGCGAGACGCCCGGCGGGCCGGCGCAGCCACGCGCGCAGGGCCAGAAAGCCGGCCGCCAGCGCCAATCCGACGAAGGCGCCGAACTCGCGCAGGAATTCGCCGAGCCCGATCATCGCCCGGGTCGATGCCGGCATGTCCGCCCCGGTCTGCTCGAACAACGGCCGGAATTCCGGCAACACGGCGACCAGCAGCAGCACCAGCGCGGCCAGCGCCGTCACCAGCACGAAGGCCGGGTAGATCAGCGCCGAGACGACGTATTCCTTCAGCTCTCGCGCGGCCTCCAGCGACTCGGAGAGTTGCGTCAACACCGCCTCGAGATGGCCGCCGGCCTCGCCGGAACGAACCATGCCGATGACCAATGCCGGCATCGGCTGGCCGGCCCCGGCCAGCGCATCGGCGAGCGTGGCGCCGGCGCGGACGCGATCGACGACCTGGCGCATGAACTCCCGCCGCGGCCCGGACTCCGCCACCTCGACCAGGATCGTGAGCGCCCGGTCGAGCGGCAGGCGCGCCTGCATCAACGTCGCCAGCTCGCGAACCAGCGTCACCAGCTCCGCGTCGTTCATCTGGCGGCGCAACGCCAGGCGCGGTCGCCAGCGTTGGCCGGCGGGACGACGGGCGACGACTTCCTCGGCGCGGATCGGAACACCGCCGTCGCTTTGCAGCCGGGCGATGATGTCCGCCCGGGCGCCGCCTTCCATCTCGCCCTCGACCACCTCGCCGGTGGCGGTTACTGCCTTGTACCGAAAGCGGGGCACGGGGCTCAGGCGTCCCGGGTCGCCTGCAGGACCTCTTCGATCGAGGTCAGGCCGGCCACCGCCTTCTCCATGCCGTTGTCGTGCAGCGTCCGCATCCCGTCGGCAACGGCGGCGGCCTGCAGCGCACCGGCATCGGCACGATCGAGAATCAGCCGGCGGATCGGCTCCTTCACCGTCAGCGTCTCGATGATGCTGGTCCGGCCCAGATAGCCGCTTCCGCCGCAGGCCGCGCAGCCGCGCGCCCGGTAGAGCAGCATCTCCGGCGCCTCGGAATAGCGGCGCAGTCCGAGCCGCAGGATCATCTCCGGGCTGGCGGCATAAGGTTCGCGGCATTTCGTGCACAGGGTCCGCACCAGGCGCTGGCCGGCGACGCCGTTCAGGGTCGAGGCCAGCAGGTATTCCTCGACCCCCATGTCGAGCAGGCGCGGCACGCTGGCGGCGGCGCTGTTGGTGTGCACGGTGGACAACACGAGGTGGCCGGTCAGGGCGAATTCGATCGCCGTCTTGGCGGTCTCCGGATCGCGGATCTCGCCGACCAGCATGATGTCCGGGGCGTTGCGCAGCAGGGCGCGCAACAACTGCGCGAAGGTCAGGCCGATCTGCGGTTTGACCTCGGACTGGACGATGTCGGGTAGCTGGTACTCGACCGGGTCCTCGACGGTGATGATCTTCTTGTCCGGCGTGCTGAGGCGCAGCAGCGAGGTGTACAGCGTCGTCGTCTTGCCGCTGCCGGTTGGACCGGTGACCAGAACCAGGCCGTGCGGGCGTTCCAGCACCCCGAGCCAGTCATCCAGGTCGCGGCCGCCGATCCCGAGAGTGCCGAAATCAAGCGCCACCGCATCGCGATCGAGGATTCGCAGCACGACGCTCTCGCCATGCACGGTGGGCAAGGTGGCGACCCGCAAATCGACCGGGATGCCGCGCACCACCATCTTGATGCGCCCGTCCTGGGGCATCTGCCGCTGGGCGATGTTGAGCCGGGCGAGGATCTTGATGCGTGAGATGAACGCCGCGCGGTAGCGGTCGGGCGGCGAGTCGATGTCGCGCAGGGCGCCGTCGACGGAAACCCGCACCCGCAGACCGGCATCCCGCGGCTCGAGATGGATGTCCGAAGCCCCGGCCTCGACCGCCTGCTCGATCAGCCGGTTGACCAGACGGATGACCGGCGCCTCGCTGGCCATGTCCTGGAGCTGTTCGATGTCGTATTCGACGCTGTCGTCGGCGTCGCCATCGTCGGCGACCTGGGCGGCGGCATCGCCCTCGGCGTAGAGCCGGTCGATCGCCGCCTCCAACTCCGCCTGCACGGCGACCTGGGACTCGATGGCCTTGCCGGCGGCGAGCCGCATGGCGTCGATGGCGAAGCGGTCGAACGGATCCGCCATCGCCAGGACCAGCGTCTCGGCGGTCTCCGCCAGGGGCAGCACGCGAGACTCCTTCAGGAAACGAATGCTGACCCGGTCCTGAAGCAGCGGCAAGGCGGGAAAATTACGCTCGGACACCAGCGGCACGCCGGCCTGGCGGGCCAGCGCCTCGGCGAGATCGCGCTCCGACACGAGGCCAAGTTTGGGCAGCACACGTGCCAGCCCCTGGCGATTGCCGGAACCGACGCGCCGGGCACGCTCCAGCGACCTTTCGTCCAGCTTGCCAGCGGCGATCAGGGAACGGCCGAGGGCCTGTTCGACAGCGTCGCGGTCTTCGGCGAGCGAGGGCTTCGGCAACGACGACTCCAGGCTGGTTTCTCCAAGCCCCCAAAGGGTGCCCAGGAACCGTTAATATACAACCTCGAAGCGGCACCGGTAAACTCGACACTGGCGAGTGCCGGAAGCAGCCCGATTCCACGCGGAACGGGCGGCGACCGGGCGGCAAGGAGCGACGGCAGGATGGAACGGTTTTGACGGCGCTCGGCGAGGCGCATTGGGGGCTCGTGGTGGCCGCCCCCTTTGTCGGCAGCTTTCTAGGCCTGCTGATCGTCCGACTGCCCGCCCGGGACCCGG